>SKZC01000092.1 GCA_007127575.1 Gemmatimonadota bacterium | reverse complement strand
GGAGGGCGGTGTCGGCGGGGCCGAAGGAGCGGGGTTGGAGCTGTGGGTTCAACGGACGCTGTGTGGGCCGGAGCCTTTCGAAAAAAAAGTGTGGCGAAGACTCCCACTGGGGGCGTAGCATGGAGCGGGTCCGCCGCGACCCACCTCACATCACTCCCCCACAGGAGGCCCCATGGTAACGATTCCGGAGCTCTGGGTTCCCATCCTCCTCTCCGCAGTCCTCGTGTTCCTGGCCAGCTCCGTCATCCACATGTTCCTGGGCTACCATTCCGGCGACCAGGCCGCCGTCCCCTCGGAGGACCAGGTGCGAGCGGCCCTTCGAACGGCCTCCATCCCGCCGGGGGATTACGCCATTCCCCGGGCCGGGAGCATGAAGGAGATGTCGGACCCGGACTTCATCGCCAAGCAGGAGGAGGGGCCGGTGGCGCTCCTCACCGTTCTTCCCCGTGGCCCGATCCGGATGGGGCCCCTGCTGGGGAAGTGGTTCGGGTTTCTGGTGGTCGTGGGCCTGGTGGTGGCCTATCTCAGCGGACGGGTCCTGGGTCCCGAGGCGGCGTATCTGGACGTATTCCGGGTGGCGGGGACGGTGGCGTTCGCCGCCTACGCCCTTGGGGAATGGCCCCAGTCCATCTGGTTCGGGAGGAAGTGGAGCACGACTCTCAAGAACACCCTGGATGGGTTCATCTACGCCTTCCTCACCGCTGGGGTCTTCGGGTGGCTTTGGCCCTGACGGGCCACCCCCCTCCGGATCCGGTTGTGAATGGGGAGGGGGACGAGTATGGTACGTCCTTCCGGCTCAGACCCCGTCGCTGCACCCAAGGGAGGAAGAGATGACCCTCCGTTCCGCCCTCGCCCTCATCGCTTTCGTGTTCGTTCCGGCTCTGGCGCTGAGCCCACCGGTAGGGGCTCAGTCAGCCCAGGAATGTCCCGCCATCCTGGATCACCGGGCTCAGGCTCTCCACTCCAGTGAAGTCGTGGACCTCTGTGAGTTCAGCGGGCGCCCCCTCCTCCTGGTGAACACCGCCAGCTTCTGCGGATTCACTCCTCAGTTCGAGGGCTTGGAGGAGCTTCACCAGAGATACCATGGGGAGGGTCTGGTGGTCATCGGCTTTCCCTCCGACGACTTCCAGCAGGAAGCCGACGACGAAGAGGTCACTGCGGAGATCTGCCGGGTGAACTACGGTGTGACCTTCACCATGCTGTCACCGAGCTCCGTGGCGTCCGGGGTAGTGAACCCGGTCTTCGCCGAGCTGGCCAGACAGGGCGCGGAGCTCCCCTCCTGGAACTTCCACAAGTACGTCGTGAATCGGGACGGAAGGGTGGTGGCGGGTTTCGGTTCGCACACTCGGCCGGATAGCCCTGAACTTCAGTCGGCTCTGGAGCGGGTCCTGAACTGAGTGGAGGGTGGTGGGGCGGGGCAGGTCCCACGCGTACGTGGATGGCGGCATCACCATCAAGGGACCCCTTCCCCTTGACATTGTGTGTGACAACATATATCATTCCGACCATGAGCAAGCACCTGCGTGACGAAATCCGGCAGACGAAGCCCTTCAGCGGTCCCGAGCAGGAGGCGTTTCTGAGCCTGGGGCGGACCTGGGCGCATCTGGAGCATGCGTTTTCCGAGGTACTGAAGCCCCATGGGATCACCGTCACCCAATACAATGTGCTCCGGATCCTTCGGGGAGCCGGGAAGGGGGGGCTCTGCCGGGGAGACGTCCAGGGGCGCATGATCACCCGGGTTCCGGACGTGACTCGGCTTCTGGACCGCTTGGAAGCCCAGGGCTTCGTGGTCAGAGAGCGGGATCCCGCAGACCGGCGGTTCGTCACCACACGGATCACCGGCGCGGGGCTCGGGCTCCTGGAGGGGCTGGATGAGCCCGTCGAGTCTCTGCACCGCGAGCACATGAAGGGGCTCTCCGAGACCGAGCTCCGGACACTGATTCGTCTGCTGGGCCGGGTTCGAAGCTCCGTACGGGAGGCTGAAGCCGGCTAAACAGACACATTATATGTTTGCTCAAATAATGTTATCACAGATACTAGGTATTCCATGAGCATGAGGAGAATCATCATGACCACCATGACACGCACCGCACCGACCTCCGGCGTCTCCGCGGAGACCTCTGCCACCGCCGACTCCATCGACCCCCGGGCGCAAATCGGCCTCACCCTACTCCGTGTGGTGGTAGGAGGGGTCTTCCTGGCCCACGGAGCCCAGAAACTTTTCGTCTTCGGCCTTGGGGGCGTAGCGGGCGCCTTCGAGGGGATGGGTGTGCCTCTTCCCGAGCTCATGGGTCCGGCGGTGGCTTTCGCCGAGTTCTTCGGCGGGGCGGCGCTCGTATTGGGGCTCTTTACACGTTCGGCGGCGGCGGTCTTGGCGACGGTGATGCTCGGGGCCATCGTGTGGGTTCACCTCCCAGGAGGCTTCTTTGCACCTGACGGCGTGGAGTTCGTCCTGACCTTGTTCGCCGCTGCGGTGGCCTTGGCACTCAGCGGCGCGGGGTCCCTCTCCGTGGATGCGGTTCGGAGGCGTCGATGAGTCCCACAACGGAACGCCATGAGTCCTTCCCCTACGGGATTCCTCCTCATGGGTACCGTCTCCCGGGGGGGATCCGTCTGGGGCCCGTTCGGCTTCAGGTGGCGGATCTGGACCGGTCCGCCGAGTACTACCGACGGATCCTGGGCCTGCGGGCCCGTGAGCGGCCGGGAGGGAGAGTGGATCTGGAGCCTCAGGGGGAAGCGCGCCCCCTCATCGAGCTCCATTACCGGGAGGGAGCGGCCCCGGTGCCGAAACGCGGTCGGCTGGGCCTCTTCCACTTCGCCGTCCTCCTTCCGAATCGGGAAGCGCTGGGCCGCCTCGCGGCGCACCTGACCCGGGAGGGGGAGCCCATGGGTGCATCCCACCATCGGGTGAGCGAAGCCCTCTATCTCCGGGATCCCGACGGGCTGGGGGTGGAGGTCTACGCCGATCGCCCCAGGAGCGACTGGAAGCGGGACGGCCGGCAGCTCATCATGGCCACCGATCCCCTGGACCTGGACGAGCTGGTCCGCGCCGGGGGCTCCGAGCCGTGGACGGGTGCTCCTGAGGGCACCACCATGGGGCACGTGCACCTCCATGTGGGTGATCTGCGCCAAGCCGAGGCCTTCTACCACGAGGCGTTGGGATTGGACAAAGTAGTGTGGAGTTATCCAGGGGCCCTCTTTCTTTCCGCAGGGGGATATCACCACCATCTGGGGGTGAACACCTGGGCCCGGGAAGCCCGCCCACCGTCCCAGGACGAAGCGCAGCTTCTGGAGTGGGAGATCCGGCTGCCTTCCACGTCGGATGTGGAAGAGGTGCGGGAAAGCCTGCGTTCCAAAGGGTACTCTGTGGAGGATTCGGATTCGAAGATTCGGGTGCGAGATCCCTGGGGGACGGCGCTTCGGCTTCTCCCTCAAGCGGCGGATCAAACGCACACCAAAGTAGGCCACACGGACGAGGAGGGGTGAGGATGATTGGAGTCACGGGAGCCACGGGCCAGCTCGGCCGGCTCGTCATGGACGGGCTGTTGGAGAAGGGGGTCCCCGCCGGGGAGCTGGTGGCGGTGGTCCGGAGCCCGGATAGGGCGAGTCGCTGGGCGGAACAGGGGGTGCAGGTTCGGAAGGCGGACTACGAGGAGCCCGACACTCTCCCCCCGGCCCTGAAGGGTGTGGAGAAATTGCTCCTCATCTCCGCCAGCGAAGTGGGGAGGCGGGCGGCCCAGCACCGGAACGTAGTAGACGCGGCGGTAGCGGAAGGGGTGGAGCTATTGGCCTACACCAGCATCCTGAACGTCGAGACCAGCCGGATGGAGCTTGCCCAGGCGCATCAGGAGACGGAGCAGCTCATCGGGGAGTCGGGCCTTCCCTTCGTCTTTCTTCGGAACGGGTGGTATCTGGAGAACTATACCGCCCAGATTCCCACATACATCGAGCACGGTGCGGTCCTGGGAAGCGCCGGCGATGGACAGGTGAGCGGGGCCTCCCGGACCGACTACGCCGACGCCGCCGTGGCCGTTCTCACCGGGGACGTCCTGGACCACGCTGTCTATGAGTTGGGCGGGGATGAGCCCTTCACCCTTCCCGAGCTGGCCCGGGAGCTCTCCCGGCAGAGCGGCAAGGAGGTAGAGTACCGGGACCTTCCCGAGGAGGCGTACGCCGAGGCCCTCATCGCCGCCGGACTTCCCGAGGCCTTGGCCCGGGCGCTGGCGGATGCGGACCGGGGCATCGCCCGGAGCGAGCTCTACACCGAGCGACAGGATCTTCGGGACCTCATCGGACGGCCCGCCAAGTCACTGTCGGAGGCCATCGCGGCGGCCTTGTAGAGATGAAGCGTGGCGGCCGGAGGCGGACGTGACCGCCTGACGGTGTCTGTCGCCAGGGGAATCCCGTCCACTGCGGATCATCCGTCGGCCTGCGGCACCTCGCTCATCGTCCCCATGAAGAGGATGGTTCCCGAGAGCCGCTCCCGGATGGCGAAGAGGAAGGGGCGGTCCACTCGGATGCTGGTTGGAGGGCCGGCCGAGGTCACTCGCACCCCCACCGACGTCACGGCGGCGGCCTCGGTCCCCTCTTCGTCCACGTCCACGAAGCTCTTCTGCTTCACCTCGCTGATGTGGGGGCACTGGGCACCGGTCTCGAAGAGCCCGGAGAAGTCGGCCTGGCACTCGATGAAGGCGATCCCCATCCCCAGGTCCTGGAGATGCGGGTCCAGCTCCCGCTCCCACTCCACCGTGAAGCGGGGAAAGAAGAGCTGCACTTCGGAGTCAGCGGTGGTAACGTTGGACACCAGCTCGTCCCATGATGCCGGGTCCAGCGATTCCACCAGCTCCGGGAGCTCGTCCGGCTCTGCCGGCACGAGGACAGTCATGGCGAAGGCGTCCCCTCCGTAGGGTAGCTCCACCACCGTGAGATCTGGCGTCCATCCCACCTCGAACCCGCCGGAGCGGGTCATGAAACGGGCCGTGGCCGTGGAGCCATCGGGGAGGTGAAAATCGTCGTCGTGGGTCCGGTCCGGGTCGAACCGGTTCCTCCAATCCCCCTGGAAGTACATGGCGTTGATGAGGTACATGACCATGTCGTTGGGGATCGGGTCGTCTACGATCTCCTGGATGAGGCCCTCGGTCTGCTCGTCCACCCATCGGTTGACAATGGACGGTGTCTCGGGGGCGGAGAAGTTCAGCCCCCGGACCTCCGCATCGAAGCTTTCCCGTACGGCGGAGGCGAAAGCCTCCCTGGGTGTGAGATCTTCCCGGTGCCACACCGAGTTGGCGATCCGGAAGCTCACCTCGGGATCCAGGCCTCGGAAGAGCTTGATGAGTTCCCGATAGGAGGCGTTGATCTCCTCCTGGGACAGGCCATGGAAGCGGAGGGTCTTCCGCATGGCGTCCAAGGTCTCGCCGGCCGCTCCGTTCATGGTCATCCCCAGGGCCATGGAGGCGCTCAGGGGCGAGAGGAAGTGGGTGCTGTCCGGGGCGCTCCGGACGATCTCCTGAAGAAGGTCGAAGCCGAAGGCGTTGCTGGCGTCGAGCATGGCCAGCTCCGCAGAGCTCAGCGCACGGGGAAGCTCGGTGATCTGATCCGGGGCTGGTCCAGGGGAGTCCCCGGGGCCGGTGAAGACATCGCAGCCGGCGAGCAACAGAGCGGCTGTCGTGGCTATAAGGGGGAGGGTCGATGGCGCGCGACGAGTGTCTGGGCTCATGTTACGGAGCTCCTGGGTTCGGCGAACGGGACCGGATCCTGACACCCTGAAAACGACTGGCGCCTTGCGAGTGTGACAGGGTGGACTCTGCCGCCGCCGGCCCAACCGTGGTGAACTCCGGCTCAGGCTTCTCTGTCGGATCCGGACGTCGCCAGAACGCGCTCCAGTCCCTCCCGGAACAGTTCGCTGGGTTGGGCTCCTGAGATGGCGGCCCACCCGTCCAGGAGGAAAAAGGGCACGCCCCGGATGCCCAGCTCCCGGGCCCGCATCTCATCGGCCCGAACGTCGTCGACGTAGTCCTCCGTCTCCAACATCCGAGCCACCTCCCGGGAGTCCAGGCCCACCTCCCCGGCCATGGCCGCCAGCTCGTCCCTACTGGAAATGGCCTTACCCTCGGTGAAGTATCCGCGGAGAAGCCGTTCCTTCATCTCCCCCTGGAGCCTGTGTTCCCCGGCGAGGTGGATGAGCCGGTGCGCGTCCAGAGTGTTGCCCCGGCGGGCCTGGTGGAAGTCGAACTCCAGGCCCACCTTGGCGGCCGCCCGGGTCGTTCGGTCCATCATCTCCCGGGCTTCCTCCACGCTTACGCGGTACTTGGTTGCCAGCTCCTGGGCCAGGTCGCCCTGCGGGGTGGCGGAGGCCGACGGGTCCAACTCGAAGCTTCGCCAGACCACGTCCAGCTCTCCTTCGAACCCGTCGAGGGCCGCTTCGAAGTGCCGCTTCCCGATATAGCACCACGGGCACACCACATCGGACCAAATCTCCACCTTCATCTATGGACTCCTCTTCGGGTTCGGGCCCCTACTCCATCCGAGCCCTCCTACCCGGCTCGGTGCCCAGGGGTCGACAACGGCCGTGGCTCCGGGGGGAGGGACCTCGAAAGGGTTACGATGCCGCCCCCTGGACTTCCTCCCGCTCGCCCCCAAAGTTGTGGCAGGGTGGCCCGGGGGTTCCGCGGCACCGGATCTCGACCCGGAGGGATGATTGGAACGGAGCGATGAAGGGCTGACCGGAGCCGCCGACCCCTGGCCGGAGCTTCCCACCTTCCCGGAGTGGGAGGGCACCTGCACCACGCTTCACATGTGGACGCAGATCGTGGGAAAGATCCGACTCAGGTACAGCCCCTGGGTGAACCACCAGTGGCACTCCACCCTGTACGTCACGCCCCGGGGCCTGACCACCCTGGCCATCCCACACGGGCGACGGACCTTCCAGATCGACTTCGACCTCTTCGACCATGCCCTTCTTGTCACCACATCGGCGGGGCACACCGCCGAGCTGGCTCTGAGGCCCCGGTCCGTGGCCGACTTCTACCATGATCTCATGGAGGAGCTGGCGGCGTTGGGGGTTCCGGTGAAGATCCATAGC
>SKZC01000290.1 GCA_007127575.1 Gemmatimonadota bacterium | reverse complement strand
TCGAGGCCGCCGCGCTGGTGGGTGTGTTCGCCGTCCTCCCGCGCCGCCGCTGGGTGCGTGGGCTGGCCTGGGTTGCCGCGGGGCTCACCCTGGCCATCACCCTCCTGCTCCTGGCGGACGTGGCCGCCCGGATGAGCCTGGCCCGGCCCCTGAACATCTATCTCGACGTGAAGCTCCTCACCGCCGTCTTCCACCTCCTCTCCGGGACGGTGGGGCCATGGCTCACCGCTTTGGGAACCCTGGTGGTATCTGGAGCCGTGGCGGCCACGGTATGGCTGCTGGCCACCCTCCTCGCTCCTCTCCACGGTGCCGATCCGGCCGCTGAGGCCCCACTTCGGGTCGCCCCTCGGATCGCCGGCGTCGCCGCCATCGGGCTCGTCACCGTCGGGCTGTCCGGGCAGCGCTTCGCTCCGGCCAACGAGCACCTGACCCGTCCCGTGGTGCAGCTCGCCACGGAACAGACGACCCATCTCTTCCGGATGCTGGACGAGAGAGAACGCTTCCAGGACGAGATGGATGCCTCCCCGGCGAATTACGCTCAGCTCCCAGGGCTCCTGTCGGGGCTGGAGGGGCGGAACGTCCTGTTGGCCTTCATCGAATCCTACGGGATCTCCGCACTGGAGGATCCACGCTACGCTCCAGTGATCCTGCCTCGCCTGGAGGACATGGAACGGCGCTTCGAGGAAGCGGGGCTCTACGTGGTGTCCGGAACCCTGGAGGCTCCCATCCAAGGGGGGCAGTCCTGGTTGGGGCACGGTTCCTTGATGGGCGGCCTCTGGCTGGAGAACCAGCTCCGCTACGATTTGCTCCTGGCCTCGGGGCGCGAAACCCTTGTGGACGACTTCCGTCGAGCGGGATACCGGACTTTCGCCCTCATGCCCGCCATCACCATGGCCTGGCCTGAGGGAGAGCGCTTTGGATACGACAGGATCTATGCCCACGAGGACATCGGCTACCAGGGCCCCCCGCTGAACTGGGTTACCATGCCGGATCAGTTCACATGGTGGTTTCTGGAGCAGGAGATCCTTGCCTCCCGAGGCGACGCTCCCCTCTTCGTGAAGCTGGCTCTCATCAGCAGCCACGCTCCGTGGACCCCCATCCTTCCGGTACTGGACGAGTGGGAGGAGATCGGGGATGGCTCCATCTTCGCACCCTGGGAAGATGCCGGGGAGCCCCCGTCGGAGCTCTGGCGCGATACGGACAGGGTCCGGGACCACTTCGCACTCCAGGTGGAGTACGCCGTGCACGCCATGATCGCCTACGCGGAACGGTTCCTGGACTCCGGCACCCTCCTCATCGCCCTGGGCGACCACCAACCCGCCCCGCTCATCACCGGCGACGACGCCAGCCTGGAGGTTCCGGTGCACGTCATTTCAAGAGAGCCGTCCATCCTGGAGCCCTTCCTCCAGTGGGGGTTCCAGCCTGGAGCGCTTCCTCCGGAGGAGCGAGAGATCCGGGGAATGAACGTGTTCCGCGACTGGTTCGTTCGCACCTACACTCCGCCGAGCTCCAACTCCTCCACTTCATCGCAGGGGCCGAGTCCATGACGGAAGGAAAGATGCAGCGCTACGGTACCGTCGCCCGCCTCTTTCACTGGGTGGTAGCCGCCGTCGTCTTCGTGCAACTGCCCATGGGGATCGCCATGACGAGCTACGGCTTCGAAGAGTGGCGAGACGCCCTGTTCATCGGCCACAAGGGACTCGGAGTGATCCTGCTGTTCCTCGTGCTCCTCCGACTCCTCTGGCGCCTCTTTCACACTCCTCCTCCCCCGCCTCCCCATTGGCCCCCGGTTCAGCGGTTCCTGGCCAAGGTCACGCATGGAACGTTGTACTTCCTGCTCCTGGTGCTGGGAGTCAGCGGGTACCTTCGTACCATCGGCGGAGGCTTTCCCATCGAGCTTCTGGACGCACTGGGCGTGCCCCCGCTGGTCCCGGAAATGCAGGACACGGCGGAGACCATCGCCGTGGTCCACAAATTCACCGCCTACCTGCTCACCGGCCTGGTGGGGGTGCACGTCGCCGCCGCGTTCCACTCCGCGTTGGTGGAGAAGGACGGGGTCATGGGACGGATGTGGCCTCCCGTAGGGGGCCGAGACCCGTCGTGACCGGATGGCTCGGGCTCCTTCGCTCGTTCGTCATCTACTGGAGACCGGGCCGGCAGAGAGGGCTCCGGCGCCTGTACCGCCCCTTCGTCGGCCCGGGGGACCTGGTTTTCGACGTGGGAGCCCACGTAGGGGATCGGTCCATGGCGTTCGCGGCGCTGGGAGCACGGGTAGTGGCGGTGGAACCCCAGCCGCACATCGTCCGGTGGCTTCGGCGGGTCGTGGCCCGAAACCCGGACATCGTGGTGGAGGCGACGGCGGTAGGTGCCCAGGAGGGTCGAGGAGAGCTGGCGGTGAGCCGACGCACACCCACTGTCTCCAGCCTCGCCGGAGAGTGGCGCCGTCGGCTCACCCGGGAAAACCAGGGATTTCGGGGGGTGCGTTGGGAGGACCGGGTGGAGGTGGAGATCACCACGCTGGACGCCCTCATCCGGAGACACGGCATCCCCCGGTTCTGTAAGATCGACGTGGAAGGATTCGAGTCTCAGGTGCTGAAGGGGTTGAGCCGGCCTTTGGACGGCGTCTCCGTGGAGTTCGTCCAAGGGAGCCTGGACGTGGCGCTGGAGTGCGTCCAACGACTGGAGGAGCTGGCCGAGTACCAGTACAACGCCGTGGCCGGGGAGGACCGACGCTTCCTCTTTCCGTCGTGGCGAGGTGCGGGAGAGCTTGCCCGATGGCTGGAGGAGGGCGCTTCCGAGGTCGCTTCAGGCGATCTCTATGCCCGAAGGCCGGCCGCCGTCGGCGGCGAGGAGCGCCCATGAGCTCGTCCCCTCTTCCCCGATGGGATGACATGACCGCGGACGCCGTGAGGGCGCTGGTGAAACGGGACCCGGTGGCGATCCTCCCACTGGCAGCCACCGAACAGCACGGCCCTCACCTTCCACTATCCACGGATCTTCACATCGGTATGGGGCTTCTGGCCGCCGCGTTTCAGGGGCTTCCTCAGGACCTCCCGGCCCGGGTCCTCCCTCCAGTGACCTTTGGAGCGAGCCTGGAGCACCTCCGCTTTCCCGGCACCGTCTCCATTTCGTCCGGCGAGCTTCAGGCCACCATCGAATCCGTGGGAGCGTCGCTGGCTGCGGCAGGCGTACGCCGCCTGGTCCTGGCGAACAGCCATGGCGGCAACACAGCGGCCATGGAGGCCGCGGGACTGAGGCTGCGGGAGCGACGGGGGCTCCTGGTGGTGAAGGTCAGCTACCCCCGCTTTCCCCGCCCAACCGACGTGAACTTTCCGGAAACAGAATGGACCCACGGACTCCACGGCGGAGCTGTGGAAACCTCCATGATGCTCCACCTGCGCCCGGATCTGGTGGGGGATCCGCCTCCCGCATCACCCCCGTCCTCCCTGGGGGAGGAGCTGGGGTCCCACTTGACCTGGTTGGCCCCGGAGGGTCCGGCGTCCTTTTCCTGGTTGGCGGGGGATCTCCATCCGTCCGGTGTGGTGGGTCGTCCCGAACTTGCCAGCCCGGAGGCGGGGAGCCTCCTGGTGGAACACTACGGGAGGATCCTGGCTGAGGTGGTGGAGGACGCCCACCGGTTCCCTTTGGAGCGGCTGCATGAGCCCCAGGGGAGATGAAGGGTCAGGGGTCCGGAAGCTTCCGGGAGAGCATTCCGTCGATGAGATGTCCCGACCTCAGCCGCTTCGCACTCAGGTACGGGAGGTTGTGCGCGTTGAGGCTTCCGTGGAGTGGGAGGCGATCCACCACCTGGACTCCTCCCTCCTCCAGGGCCCGGACCTTCAGGGGGTTGTTCGTGAGGATCCGGACCCGATGGACCTCCAGCGCCCGGAGGATGGAGATGGCCGGCCCGTACGAGCGCTCATCGGCTCCGAACCCCAGCGCGCAATCCGCGTCCACCGTGTCCAACCCTTCCTCCTGGATGGCGTAGGCCCGAAGCTTGTTGGCGAGCCCGATGCTCCGACCCTCGTGGGCCATGTACAGAAGAACACCGCCGCCCAGCTCGGAGAAGACGCGGATGCTCTCCCGAAGCTGTTCCCCGCAGTCGCATCGGAGGCTTCCGAAGAGGTCTCCCGTGACACAGGCGGAGTGGATCCGGAGCGGCACCGGGTCGGGCCAGCCATCTCGGGACCCCACGGTCACCGCCAGGTGTTCGTGCAGTCCGTTCCCCTCCCGAAACAGAGTGAACCGGGCGTCCCCGGCCTCAGCCAGCGGAACCGGCGCCTCGCTCACCGGAACCAGAATCTCCGAGGAAGCCTGGGTGAACCGGGAGACGACGTCGGAAGTCACTTGCAGGATCGTCCCGGCCCGGAGGAGCTCGTCCAGCTCCCCCTCTCCGGTCAGGGAGGCGGGCATGGAGACGATGGCAGGGAGGAGGCGACCCGATCGGGCCAGATTCAGCCCGCTCTCCTCCACCGGGTCGGTGGGGCGAGGCTCCACGTCGAGAGGCGGGTTCTCCCCTCGGGAGGTGGCCAGGCCCACGATCTCCTCCACCGAAACGTCCTCGGGCAAACGCAGGCTGAGAGCGGCATTTTCGCCGTTGTGCGAGCCCGGCAGGAGCCCCATGGATCGGGCTCGGTAGGCGGTGATGACCAGTCGCAGCGGACCCGCCCCGGCGGTGCGGACCGTCTCCAGGGCCTGGACCGAAAGGGTCTCCACGGCCGCCACCAGTCCCGCTCCCTTTCCAGCCCGAAGAAAGAGAGGTCGGCCGCGGCTCAACTCGAAGAGGCCTCGCTCCGCATCGTGCATGGCTGTTCGCGCCACCGCTTTGCCCAGGAGGAATGAGATCTGGTGAAGGAACGGATCACCGAGGACACGGCTTGGAACCTAGTGGAATCCGTCCCTCCAGGTCTAGACGGAACGACCCACGCCTACCCACTCGCCGTTCCGGAAACGCCGGGGGGCACGGTGGAAGTCCACCCATCCGGGCGGTGGCGAACCCGGCTACCGGTGGCGCCGGCGGCCCGGCGGATCTTCGACTTGTATCTCCCCCTGCGAACACGAACTCCCTACGCCGTGGGCCAGATTGGACAGAGCCTTGATGGGAGAATCGCCACCGCCGAAGGTCACTCCCACTACGTGACGGGGCCGGAGGACATTCTCCGCCTCCACCGGGTGCGGGCCCTGGTGGACGCGGTGGTAGTGGGGGCGGGTACGGTGATCTCCGACGACCCTCGCCTTACGGTCCGGAGGACCTCGGGAAAGGACCCGGTGCGGGTCGTGTTGGATCCCCGAGGCCGCATCGACCCCGGAAGCCGGGTCTTCGATGAGGACCGGGGCTCAGCCCTCCTGGTCCGGGCACCGAAAGCGGAGGCTCCAACTCCACCGCGGGTGGACGTGCTGACCCTGCGATCGCACCCGGAGAGAGGTTTCGATCCCGAGGAGCTGCGGTCCGTCCTTGCCGGGAGAGGACTCGCCCGGATCCTGGTGGAAGGCGGGGGCATCACCGTCTCCCGGTTCCTTCAAGCAGGGGCGTTGGACCGACTCCACATCACGGTGGCCCCGATCCTCATGGGCTCGGGGCGTCCGGGGATCACGCTGGACCCCATCGCCTCTCTGAATGAGGCTCTTCGCCCGTCCTGCCGCCACTTCCCTCTGGGACCCGACCTCCTCTTCGACCTGGACCTGAGTGGACAATCGCCAGAAGAAGGAGGACCCCTCCAGGAAGGCTCCCCATGAAGATGAGGAGCCCGTAGCTCACGGATATGGCCACGCCCTCCACAGCGTCCAGCCCCACCAGCGTCCAGAGGAGGGCGGCTACGCCCTCCCGAACGCCCCATCCCGCCACGCTCAGCGGGATGAGCATGGCCAACAGGACAGGAGCCGCCAGAGGAAGGAGTGCGCTCGCCGAAGCTGGTACCGAAAGGGCTCGGGCCGAGAGGAGAAACACGGCGAGGTAGGACGCCACGGCCAGGCTCGAGCAGGCGAGCTGCACCGGGAGCGCCCGAGGTGAGAGAAAGGCGGCCCGCACATCTGCCCAGCTTCGGGCCACGGGACCGGCCAACCGTCGTCGGAGGCGGGCACTCCGGGCCGTCACCCCGAGGCCCAACGCCACCACGACCACCGCAGCCCCGAATGCCGGGAGCAGGCCCCGAAAGACCTCTCCCGGGGAGGGGAGGAGCACAGCCAGGGACACCAGGGCCACTCCGGCCATCACCACCTGGCCGGATCCTCGTTCCATGACCACCGCACGCAGTGCCTTCCCGCCGGCCTCCTCCCTTCGCCCGTGGCGCCACGCCCGGGAGAGGTCCCCCAGCATGCCACCGGGAAGGACCTGGTTCATGAAGACGGCCAGGTAGTACTCCCGAAGGGCCCGTCCGTACGAAAGCCGCAGACCCAGACGGAGGGCGGTGAAGCGCCACTGCCACGCCAGGAGCCCGACCTGGACGGCAGAGACGAGGATCGCCAGCGCCACCCACGGGAGCTCCATCCCGGCCAGTCGCTCCAACACCTCCCCCCCGTCCACCACAAACCAGAGAACGGCCAGGAGTCCACCGCTGACGGCGAACCGTCCTCCCCGGCGAACCCAGACGTCGGAAGTGAAGCCCTTCATCCTCTTTTCCGGGGAAGCGCCAGCAGGTCCTGGTGTCCCACCTCCAGGACGACCCCCTCCCGTTCCTCGAGCCGAGACAACCGACGGCGGCCCCACGGCTCCAGCCACGGGCCTCCTTCCGGGTCCTCCTGGGCCGCCGCCTCCATCCACCCCCGTACCAGCTCTCCGATCAGGGGTCCGTCCTCCCGGCTCAGCCGCCACGGGCTCCCCTTCACCGTCACCGAGAACCCCGCGTCCCGAAAGAGGCGTTCCGCCACCCCGGCGGCCTCGGGCCCCAGCGCCGGACCCATCCCCTTGTCCCGGCGTTGATGTCGGTTCACGGCGTCCCGTACCTTCCGGTCCCCGGCCCGCTCCGATTCCCACGCCCCTCGGGGTCCGATTCCACCCCCTTCCCGAACCCAGCGGATCCTCCCGTCGTAGGTAAGGGTCAGGAGAACCGCCGCCTCCGCTTGGACGCAGGCCCCCACCAGCGCCTCGAGC
>SKZC01000034.1 GCA_007127575.1 Gemmatimonadota bacterium | reverse complement strand
GGCACGGGAACCAGCGAACCGTTGTGGGCCACGCAGTTCTCCGTCTCCGTCTGGGCAGCCGGCATCTTGAAGTAGCTGGCGTGTCGCATCCGGTTACCCGCCAGGGTGAAAATGGCGTTGGCACCCCATTCATACTGATCCGTCTCCAGGCACCGCGGAGACGTCCCTCCACCCCACTCGTCGGTGAAGATCACGGTGGAGCCGTCGTTGTTGAACGTGGCGGAATGCCAGAAGGCGAAGTTGGGGTCCACCACGGCGTCGAGCCGGGTCGGAGCGGCAGGGTCGGAGATGTCCAGAAGGATGCCGTTTCCGGAGCACGCGCCCAGGGCGAGTCCGATCTCCGGGTATGCGGTGATGTCGTGGCACCGGTCCGTGGGCCGGGTCTCCTGCGTCCCCTCGCCGTGGTCGCCTCCCTCGAACAGACCGTCGATCTGGCCCGTGGCCTCGTCGGCGAACACCCGGGGGGAATCGATGATGCGGGCCGTCTCTGGAGCGCTCAGGGGAACCTCGATGACGTCGATGCTCCAGTACGCCGTCTCCGGATGCGTCGGGTCCTGAACGTCCACGCACCCCTCTAGCTCCTCGCCGGGACGGGACGGGCTGGTCCCCGAGTTGTAGACGTAGACCGTGCTGGCGTCCGCCGGATCGGATACCAGCGTGTGGGTGTGGGATCCCCGACAGGTCTGGACGGCCGCGACCTGGGTGGGGTTGTCGATGTCGCTGATGTCGAAGATCCGGACGCCCCGGAACCGCTCCGGGTCCACCGGGTCGTCGGCGGTGCCTTCGGTTCCGCAGTCGACCCGACTGCGGGTCTCCTGTACGGACATGAAGAGGAGGTCACCGAAGACGGACACGTCCCCCTGTCCACCAGGACAGACGATGGAGGTGCGTAGCACGGGCCGGGCTGGATCGGAGATATCGTAGATGTTGATCCCGTGGTAGTTCCCCACGAAGACCCACTCCTCCTGGAACGCCATGTCCGAATTGACGAACCGGCTGTCTCCGGGGTCTTCCGGGTTGTAGAACCCGTCGGGCTTCGGGAACGATTCCAGGAGTTCCATGTTCCATGACGCTTCTTCGGCGTCGAACCAGCCTGCACCCAAACCGATGCGTGGATCGTCGGCTCCTCCTGGCGTGAAGCTCTGCGCCCCCAGGCTCATGGCCCACGGCCCGGCGGCCAGGAAGGCCAGGAGGCCCAGAACGGCGGCTACCCGACCTCCCATCGAATTCCTCGTCTGCTCTCGTGGCCTCATTCTTAGCTCCTGCTCCTGATCAGGGGAATGTTCCGACCCTCCGGAGACGGAGGGGTCAGCCAACCTCTCGAAGCAACGCACGCATGCGGTCGATCTCCACCGACTGGTCGTTGTCCACCTCCGAGGCAAAGTGGAAGATATCCGTGTCCTGCGCAGCTCCCGGAGAGGCCATCAACTCCTCCACCATCAGAATGGCGCCCTCATGATGATAGATCATGAACTCCAGAAAGAGCCGGTCGAATTCCGCCCCCTGGGCGGTTGCCAGTTCGTCCAGCTCCTCCTGGGTGAGCATTCCCGCCATCATGGGTCCGTGGTGGCCGTGATCGTGATGGGGATGGTGCCCATGAGCGGAATCGCCGCTGCGGTCCGGCACTTCCTCTCCCCGGAGCTCGAGCCACCGCTCCATGAGGGCGATTTCGTCCCCCTGGGCCCGCTCGATACGAGCCGCTAGACGCAAGATCTCTTCACGTTCGGTCCGAGATGGAGCGAGTCGGCTCATCATCAGGGCCTGTTCGTGATGATGGATCATGTTCTGCATAAACGCCACATCGGCCTGGGTATGCCGGGGCCGTGGTGGGACCCTGAGCTCCTCCGCGGTGAGCTGCCGGCTCTCCTGCCCGGGAGCTCCGGGGTTCACCGTGGTGGGATCGGGCAGAGGTGGAGGATCTTGAGCCTCCAGGCCGGCAAAGGAACCCGAGGTCAAGATAGCGGCCAGAACCAGCGTATGGATTGAATGCCTCATGGACCCCTCCTCCTCTTCTCGCGAACGCCAGCATCATCAAACACACCGGCGGCGGGTGGCCGTGCACCGACGAAGCCGCACGTGCCCATAGGAACACCCGTGTGGAAGAATACCCGGACGGATGCGCGCCGGTTTCCCTCCCTTCGATCCCGAGGGGAGGTCTCCGCGCCCGGGATGGGTGGCCGCCGGGGGGCGAGGGGCCCCTTGCCCGGAAAGCACCCGGGGCCCATCCCTTCTCCATGAACTCGGATGACGCGGGCCCCGGTGGGGACATGGAAGATCGTGAGGTGGTTTCCTCCATTGCGAAAGAATTTCGTCGACAAAAATCCTTGGGCGAGCGAACGATGGATCAACTCACTCCCGAGGAGCTGTGCCGGGGGGACGAGGGAGTTCGCAGCTCGGTGGTCACCCTCGTTTGGCACATCGCCGGGAACCTGGAATCCCGCTTCGACAGGTTTCTCACCACCGATGGGGAGAAGCCTTGGCGGGACAGAGACGCGGAGTTGGAGGATCGAGTCGCCACCCGGGCGGAGATCCTCCACCGCTGGGAGTCCGGCTGGACGAAGCTTTTTCACGCGCTGGAGGAGCTCTCCGATGCGGACCTGAGCCGGAGGGTTCGGATCCGCGCTCAGCCCATGTCCGTAGTGGAGGCGCTCCACAAGGCCTTGGGCCATATCAGCTACCACGTGGGCCAGATGGTCTACGCCGGCAAGCTGATCCGGGGCCGGGCCTGGGAGCCGCTGAGCGTCCCCATGGGCCAGACGGCTGAGTACAACCGACGACTCATGGGGGAGGCCTCCGGTGAGGACCCGGGAGAGGGATAGCCGTGCGGCTCGCACACTGCCGAGGTGGATCCTCGTTCAGGTAGCGGGGGCGAGCGTGATCATGGGATGCGCCGCCACAAAACTTCCGGACCCGGGGTCCGTGGAGTTCGACTCCGCAGAGCTCTGGCTCAGTAGCGGACCGGACTCGGCCCGAGTGGAGGTGGATCTGGCCTGCTCCACCCAGGAGCAGGACGTGGGCCTCAGAGGGCGGCGCGAGCTCGCCGAGGACCGGGGTGTCCTCTTTCTCTTCGAGTCGACGCGCGGGGCGGCGGAAGGGTTCTGGATGTGGGATACCTCCATACCCCTGGACATCGCCTACCTGGACGAGGGTGGAGTGGTTCGCCGCATTGACGCCATGGAGCCCTGCATGCAAGGGGATCCCGACGCTTGCCCCGTCTACGAGGCCGGAGTACCCCATAGAGCGGCTCTGGAGGTGAATCGAAGCTGGCTCTCTGGAAACGGGGTGTCCGTGGGCTGGAAGACGGATCTGCAGGGGCTTTGCCCCCTGGAATGACCTTCAGGCCGTTTGCTCGTCGTCCGACGGGCGAAGGGGTAGAGACGTGAACGTCCAGGTCGGTGATCTGGAGCACGCTCACTGGCCCGCGGTCCGTCGGATCTTTGCCCAGGGGATCGACAGCGGTATCTCCACCTTCGAGACCTCGCCGCCCGATTGGGAGAGCTGGGACCGGGCCCATCTCCAACGCCCACGGTTGGTGGCCCGGGCCGGTGACGTCGTGGTGGGGTGGGCCGCTCTCAGCCCCGTTTCATCCCGGCACGTCTACCGAGGGGTGGCGGAGGTCAGCGTCTACGTGGATGAGACGCACCGAGGGAGAGGGGTGGGCTCTCTCCTCCTGACCCGTTTGGTCCGGGAATCTGAACGGGAGGGGATCTGGACCCTTCAGGCCGGAGTCTTTCCTGAGAACGAGGCCAGCGTGGCTCTGCACCGGAAGGGCGGGTTTCGGGTGGTGGGCATCCGAGAGCGGATGGGGAAGCTTTGGGGGCGCTGGCGAGACATCCTCCTTCTGGAACGACGAAGCCCCGAGGATGAACCCGGTGGACCCCCCTCCTGAAACCGCCCCGTTCCGAGGGTCACATTTCCCCCGCGACCCGCTCCGCTTCCAGGGCGATGGTGAGCTCCTCCCCACTCCGGATCACCAGCGCGGCCGTGGGTCCGACATGGAACGGGCCCTCCTCCCCTGAATGGAGTTTTTCGTTCGCCTCATCGTCGACCTGGACCCCGAGGAAGCCGAATCCTTCCAGCACCCGCCGCCGGATGGAGGCGGCGTTTTCTCCTACGCCTCCGGTGAAGGCTACGGCATCCAGACCTCCCAACGCAGCGGCGTAGGCGCCCAGGTACTTTCGGATCCGGTGGATGTAGACGTCCAGGGCCAAGCGGGCTCGCTCTTCCCCTGCCTCCTCCTCTGCGAGGAGGTCCCTCATGTCTCCGGAAATCCCGGATAGTCCCTGGAGTCCGGAGTGCTTGTTGAGCATGGCGGAGATGTCGGACGCCGTGAGCTCCTCACGGGCCATGATGTGGAGCACCACCGCAGGATCCACGTCTCCCGACCGGGTGCCCATCACCAGGCCTTCCAGGGGAGTGAATCCCATGGAGGTCTCCACGGAACGGCCTCCGCCGATGGCGCACGCGCTGGCCCCGTTTCCCAGGTGTAGGGAGACGAGGCGGAGGGACTCCGGCGGGCGCTCCAGGAGCTCGGCGCACCGCATCAACACGTACTGATGGCTCGTCCCATGGAATCCGTAACGGCGGATCCGGTGCCGGCGGTACATGACGTAGGGCAGGGCGTAGTGGAACGACTCCGGCGGGAGCTCGGAGTGGAAGGCGGTGTCGAAGACGGCCACGTGGGGGATATCCGGGATGCGGCTCCGGGCCGCCAGGATCCCCGTGAGATTGTGGGGATTGTGTAGGGGGGCGAGTTCCACGGAATCCCGGATCCCCTCCAGGACCGACGGGCTCACCGCCACCGACTCCGTGAACGCCTCCCCCCCATGCACGACCCGGTGGCCCACCGCTCCCAGGTCAGCCACCGATGCGATGGCTCCCCGTTCCGGATCCTGGAGCAGTTCCAGGACCTGAAAGACCGCCTCCCGGTGGTCCAGCACCGAACGGGACTCCTTGATCCGGACGCCGTCGTCCCGTCGTTCCTGTGAGAGAATGGCCCCGGCGGTGCCGATCCTTTCCACCTGACCCACAGCCAGCGCGCGCCGGTCCTCCGTCTCCACCACCTGATACTTCACGGAGGACGACCCGGAATTCAGCACCAGGACCTGCATCTCACTCCCTTCCTCGTCGTTCCAGGAACCGATCCGGAGTGGGCTCCAGAAAGTCCTCCCCACCGGAGATCCGGCCCCCCGTCTCATCGTACCGGTAGAAGCCCCGTCCGGACTTCTCTCCCAGCCAGCCCAGGCTCACCATCCGGCGAAGGAGGGCGGCGGGGCGGAACTGCGGAAGCCCCAACTCCGTGGAGAGCGAGTCCAACGCCCGGAAGACCGAATCCAGGCCGATTTGGTCCGCCAGGGCCAGCGGACCCAACGGCGATCCCAGACGAAGCTTCATGGCCCGGTCCACGGCGTCTTTCGTGGCCACCCCTTCCATCACCGTATGGATAGCTTCGTTTATGAGTACCAGGGTGAGCCGGCTGGTGACGTAGCCAGGATACTCGGCCACCTCCACCACCTCCTTCTCCAGACGCTGAGCCACCTGGCGCGCAGCCGCTTCCCCCTCCACTCCCGTTTCCCTCCCGCGAATGAGCTCCACCAGGCCGATTCGGGGAACTGGGTGCAAGAAGTGAAGGCCGATGACCCGGGGGCGACGCGCTTTCGAGATCGACTCGGCCAGCTCGGTGACGGAAAGGGTGGAGGTGTTCAGCAGGAAGGCACACTCCGGCGGAGCCTTCTCGTCCAGATCGCCGAGGAGCCTTCTTTTCTCCTTCAGATCCTCCGTGATGGTCTCGATGAGGACCTGAACTCCGGACAGATCGGGGAAGGAGGCGCTCCCCTGGATTCGCGCCAGGGCCGCGTCCCGCTCCCCCTCCGTAAGGGTCCAGCGGCGAATGTCCCGGTCCATCCCGTCCCTGAGACTCCGGAGGGATGCCTCGAGGGAGGCTTCATCCCGCTCCAAAAGGAGGACGTCGACGCCGGCTGAAGCCAAGGACCGAGCAATCCCCCTTCCGGCGGTGCCTCCCCCCACCACGGCGGCGCATCGAAGGTCTTCGCCCATGGATTCCGATTCGCCTGGTCTCTCGACGCTGGGGGAGGGGTCCGGACCCGTGGAGTCATCACCATCTCGGGAGTCAGCCATGGGCTGCGGACTCCTGCCCGTCGGGCTCGTCCTCTGTAGCCCCCTCCGGTGGCCCAGTCGATCCCAGACCTCGCCGGCGCCCCAGCGCCTTCTCTCCCTCAACCACCAGGTACAGGACCAGGCCCACCGAGAGGACCGGTCCCCAACTGGCCAGCTCCAGTCCCTGGGTTCCGAAGAGGAGGTGAAAGACCGGGAGGTAGGTGAATCCGGCCTGGAACAACACCAAAAGGCCGGCCGCCACCAAGACGGCCCGGTTTCCTACCAAGGCATTCCAACCGATGGAAGGAAGCCATTGGAATCGGCAGGTGAAGAGGTACCAGAGCTGAGCCGCCACCAGAGAGTTCACCACCACGGTGCGGGCATACTCCACCTCAGCTCCCCGGTAGAGCTCCCAGTGGAAAAGGAAGGTGCAACCGGCCGCCACAAGGACGGAGACGTAGAGGATCCGGCGAAGAAGAAACCGGGAGAGGATGGCGTCGTCCGGATTCCGCGGCGGCCGTTCCATGATCCCGGGCTCAGCCGGCTCGAAGGCCAGGGCCAGGGCCAGGGTCACGGCGGTGATCATGTTCACCCAGAGGATCTGGGCCGGGGTGATGGGAAATTCCCCGATGGCCAGGACCACGGCCGCCAACACCACCAGCGCCTCGGCCCCGTTGGTGGGAAGGATGAAGAGGATCGTCTTCTTCAAGTTGTCGTAGACGGTCCGGCCCTCTTCCACGGCGTGCTGAATGGAAGCGAAGTTGTCGTCGGCCAGAACCATCTCCGAGGCGCTTTTCGCCGCCTCGCTCCCCTTGATTCCCATGGCCACCCCGATGTCCGCCTGCTTCAGAGCCGGGGCGTCGTTCACCCCGTCTCCCGTCATGGCGCACACCTCGTTCCGCTCCTGCAGGAGACGGACGATCCGGAGCTTGTGCTCAGGGCTGGCCCGGGCGATGACGTCGTGGTCCCTGAAGAGCTCCCGGAGCTCCTCGTCGTCC
>SKZC01000257.1 GCA_007127575.1 Gemmatimonadota bacterium | reverse complement strand
CCCTCCAGGCCGGTGAGGAAGAGGAGGGGGAGGAAGACCACCACGATGGTGAAGTTGGCCAGGACGATGGGTCCCTTGATCTCACGGGCCGCCTCGCCCACCACCTCCAGGAAGGGAGCCTGCTCGGCCGCAGCCAGCTCCTGATTCTCCGAGAGTCGCCGAAACACGTTCTCCACGAAGACGATGGCGTCATCCACGAGAACCCCCACGGCAATGGCGATCCCCCCCAGCGTCATGGTATTGAAGGTCATCCCCGTCGCCCGGAGAACCAGGACGGTGAGAAGGACCGAGGTCGGGATGGCCGCCAACGAGATCACGGTGGTCCGCCAGCTGGCCAGAAAGGCGAAAAGGACCAGGATCACCAGGAGGCCGCCCAGGATCAGTGCGTTCCTGACGTTCCCGATGGCGAGCCCGATGAAGTGGGCCTGTTGGAAGAGGTCGGGATGAATTTCGACGTCGCCGGGAAGAGTCGCCGCCAGGCTCTCGAGCCGTTCCTCGATGTCCCGGGTCAACTGGACCGTGTTGGCGGCCGGCTCCTTGCTGATGACCAGGATGATCCCGGGCTGGGCATTGATGGAGGCTCCTCCGATGGGGGGTGCGGCCCCTGTCCGGAGCTCCGCCAGGTCACCGAGGAGGAGGGGAACGCCGTCGGTCCTCGGCACCACGACAGCGCTCCGCAGGTCGTCGAGTCCCCCGACCCGCCCGAAACCCCGGATCGGATATTCGTAGCCCGACGAGGTGAAGAAGCCCCCTGAGATCGTGGCGGAGGCCTCGCCGGTGGCCTCCAGGAATCGGGCCAGCGAGACCCCGGCCTGCTCCAAGCGGTCCGGGTCCGGCTCCACCACGAATTGCTGTCGTTCGCCGCCGTAGACCGAGATAGCCGCCACACCCGGCATCGCCAGGAGCTCGCGGCGAACGGTGAAGTCCACCAGGGTCCGGAGCTCCATCTTGGACGTCGTATCGGCGGTGAAGCCCACCAACATGATCTCGCCCATGATGGAGGTGACTGGGGCCAGGAAGGGGGCTCCGGCCTGGTCCGGGAGCACCTCTCCCAGGCCCTGTAGCCGCTCCGTGACCGTCTGTCGGGCCTCCTGCATCCCTACATTCCAGTCGAACTCCACCTGGACCGACGAGAAGCCCTGGATCGAGGTGGAGGTGACCCGTCGCACCCCTTCCGAACCCACGATGGCCGCCTCCACCGGGAAGGTGACCATCTGCTCCACCTCCTCCGGCGCCATTCCCGGCACCTCGGTGAGGACCGTGACCACCGGGGAGGAGATATCCGGGAGGACGTCCACCGGCATGTCCTCCGACAGCACGAGTCCGCCCACCACCACGACGGCGGTAAGCACGATGACGACGAGGCGTCCGCGGATACTGGCGTCGATGAGTCGGTTGAGCATGGCCGGTCAGTGCTCGTGACCGTGATCGATCTCGATGTCCGCAGTCGCCAGATGAAGGGGATAGACCCCTTCGGTTACCACCCGCTCCCCAGGCTCCAGACCCTCGACGATCACCGTCCTCCCGTCCACCATGGAGCCCGTGCGCACCACCCGCCGTTCGAACTGGTCGCCGGAATGCTGCACGAAGACCACCTTGTGGGAGTGCTCGTCGAAGACGGCGTTCCGCGGCACCACCAGCCGGTCGTCGCCTCCTTGGCCGAGGAGGCCCACGCGGACCGGCTGATCCAGCCGCAGCCCCGTATCGCCGCCATCCAGCGCCACCGTGACACGGATCCGGGTTCCACCGGCATCGCCGGGCCCCTCCCGTCCCAGGAACTGGAAGGCTCCCTCGCTCACGGTGAAGGCTACGCCCCGCCGAGGCTCCACCTCGATCCCCGCGATCTCGCCCAGATCATCCAGCTCGTCGGCATAGGCCAGGAGGTGGAGCCAGAACCGGTCCGGATCATGAAGCTCCATGAGGGGGTCCCCACGCCGGACCGCGGTCCCCGGTCCGACGTGGAGTTGGGTCACCACCGCGGTACGCCCGGCCGAGAGCAGGAGGAGATCGCCCTCATCCTGTAGCCGCAGGCCGCCGCCGCCCAGCTCACCGGTGAGGCCCTCGTAACCGGCCCGGCGCTGCTCGTATTCCCGCTCCCGGGTCTGGAACTCGCCCAATGAGATAGCGTCGGCCTCCCTGAGCCTCTGGGCTCGCTGGAAGGCATCCCGGGCCTGGAAGTAGGCGGTCCGCTCCGCCACCCAGGAGCCCTCACCGGTGAGGACCGGGGAGAGGCGCACCAGGGGGGCGCCCACCGAGACTCTGGAGCCGGGAGCTGGGAGGTCCGTCCCGTTCGTGCCGGTCACCTCCCCGTCCACCGGTGCGGTCACCGTGAGAGCGTGACGCTGGTCGATCCCGACTCGACCTGTTGCCGTGACGGTAGGGGCGACCCTTCGACGCTCAGTCTCCGAGGCGGCGAAGGAGAGTCGCCACTGACTCTCCTTCTCGTACTCCCTCAGATCCACCTCCGGGCTCACCGGGTCCCCGGCGTACCGGTGCACCTCTCCCAGCGTCACCTCCCGCTCCCCACCTTCCCACCGAAGACCCACCGTGAGGGGCACCCGGTCCGAATCACCCAAGAACAGCTCAAACCGGGCCCTGCCGGGAGCGAAGAGGTTGAGCTCGGCTTCATCGGCATCGGCCCCAACCTCGGTACCGCTCCCCAGCCGAATCCATCCGATAACCTCATCCGCCTCCGGCTCGGGCATGGGTTCGTTTTCGAGCGTCAGGTAGAGGGTGCCCTCGATTCGCCCGGAATTCTCATGGAGTTCGAAGCGTGCGAAGACCTCGAGGTCGCCATCCCAGACCGTCAGCCGATGGTAATCGTGGTCGTGGCCGTGATCATGATCGTCAGCATCCGGGTCGGCGCCCCCACACCCTGCCACCAGGGGCAGAGCGAGAAGCGCGAGCAAGAAGAAGGTGCGGTATCGGGAAAGCATCGGTCGTGATCCTTCAGGAATCCAGGAGGCGGCGGCCGGTCAGGGCCTCGAGCTCGAAGAGGCCTCCGTAGTAGAGGTCGAGCTGTTCGAACCAGGTGCGGTAGGTCTCCGCCAGGAGGGTAAGCGAGCTCAGCACCCCACTGAGGGGCTCGGCGCCGTCTTCGTAGAGGGCCAACAGGGCCTCGAAAAAGGACTCGGGGTCACCCAACCCCGGAGGAAATCCTTCGAGCTGACTATCGAGTCGCTCCAAAGCCGTGAGGAGCTGAAGGCCCCGGGCACGATCCCCGGTCTCCTGCAGAGTGGAGGTGAGGGCTTGCTCCCGCTCTCCGGCCCGTGCCTCCTGGATCGCGGCCCGATTCCCGTCCCGGAGGGGGAGCGGCACCGAGGCTCCCACCACGAAACCCCAATGCTGCGGCGTCATCTGCCGGTACCCGGCGAAAAGGTCCACCCCGGGCCACCGCCGACCCTCTTCCACCGATATAGCCCGGCGCGCCGCCTCCAGCGCCTGACGATCAGACCGGGCCGCAGGGGAGTCGGCGAGCCAGGCCAGGAGCTCGCCCTCTTCGGGAAGGACGATCCGATCCCGCACCTCGTCGGGGTCGAGTTGGAAGGCGCCCACCTCCGTGAGTCCCATCCGGGTCACCCACTCGCTTCGGAGGCGGTCCCGCTCCACCACGCGCTCGGAGAGGAGGGCCTGAAGCTGATACTCCCCCATTTCGAGGAGCCGGAGCTGTGGCATCGAGAGCTCACCCTCGGCGCTCCGTGCCCGGGCCGCGGATCGGATCCGATCCACGAAGGACTCCAAACGATTCAGAACCTCCACCTCGGCCTCGGCAAGCGCTACCTGAACGAAGCCATAGCGGGCCTCGGCCAGCCACGTTACCTCCTGACGGTCCCTCTCCAGCTCGGCGCTCCTGACCCGGCTGTCCACCTGCCCCAACAGGCTGCGGCGAAACCCCGGAAGCCGGAAGCTCTTCTCCAGGAACACAGCGTGTTCCCAAATCGCCTGGCCACCCTCATCGAGGAATTCCACATCCCAACCCAGCACCGGGTTTGCGGGCCGGGCGACGACCTCCGCCGCCTGGGCTGTCCCCTCAAACCGGACCCGGATCCGGGTCAGTTCCGGACTGTGCTCCCGGGCGAGGGTATCCACCTCGCCCAGTCGTATGGCAGCGGAGGGCTCCTGAGCCTCCAGGACGAGTGACCACCCTGGGAACAACCACTCCGGAGCAGGAGGTTTTTCGTCGAGGTTCCCAACACCCAAATCCGTGAGCCCGGGTCCCAGTGCGAGGAAGAGGACCGCGAGCCCGATCCGAAGGAGGATTGAGGTCACGTGCCGATACCGGTATATCAGGAGCGATAAGGGTCAGGCGTGTAGCAAGTAGCCTCGCTCCTCGTGCCACCGCAAGGCCCCCCACGGTGATGAGCTCGACCGGAACCTCTCTCCAAGGGCGGATCGCATTTCAGGTTGGATCCTGCTCGAAGGGCATCGTCTGGCGATGCGAAACACCGCCTGGGCCACAGGTTACGGGGACGTCCGGCAAGAAGTATCTCTCACGACGCGAGGCACCCAGACCGTGCGCCACCACCACATCCCCGCCCGACCCCGCGCATGAGGTGTGACGGCACCCATCCGGCTGAGCCACCGCAGCTCGGGACTGACGGATGGTGCGGGTCTGGTGCTCCCTTCTCATTGATCGAGCTTGGAGCTGCCCCTTTCACAATCTGTGACCCGCCGTCGCGCAACCACCGAGAGGTGGGGGGCGGCAACCTTACGGCACCCGCACACCGGCGCCGGCGAGCATCTCCCGAACGTAGCGGTCCCGGTCTTCCTTTCGGAACAGGACGTTCCCCGGCCTGGGCGACAGTGGCCGAAGGCTCAACCGAGAAGCCCCCCCGGACCGCGACGCCCGGCCAGGGCCGGGCCGGGGCGGACCGGCGCAAGGGAGGATGTCACGGCCTCAGCAGGGCAAATCCGACGTCCCGGACCACCGAGGTCATCCGCTGCACTCCGCTTCCCCACCCTTCCACGAGCCCGAGCTCCTGAGACACCCGACCAATGGCCCGGTGGCGGAGCTTGCAGACACCCTGGGGGAGAAAAGAGCTCGGACGCTGCTCGGAAGTCGATCACTTCCGAGTCGAGATCGGGCACCGGGCGTTCGTCGACGGTCTCCCCTCGGGAAAACCACATCACCTCCGGAATCACAGCCTGGTGGGCATGCCGGTTGCTACGGCCACCGGACCGGTAACTCGATGGGCCAAAATCAGAGTGCCGGGGGCGGGAATCGAGCCGGAGGGGCCGCGCCAGCGGCCCCGGAGACGGGCGAGGAGCGGCCAACGGCCGCCCGGAGCCCCACCCGCAAGGGACGCCGTTAGGCGTCTGCGGGTGAGAGTGCCGCCCCTTCCGAGGAACCCCACGGGCCCATGAAGGCTAGCGCACCGGTAACTCGATGGGCCAAAATCAGAGTGCCGGGGGCGGGAATCGAACCCGCAAGGGCCGAAGCCCAGAGGTTTTTGAGTCGTTTTCGGCGGTTTCAGAGAAACTCGGAAGGTCTCGTTCTCCTAAGGGAGACGGGGCTTTTCGGGTTTTCACATCTTGGACACGTTCGGTCGGTTTCGGTTGTTCTCGGGCGGGACGTGTCCACGATGTGTCCAGACTCGACTGCTTTCAGGTAGTTGATGAACGCAGATCCGGCCCAAGGGCCTTCACGGCCCTTTTCATCAGAAATCGGCGATCTCCAGGACGCCATCCAGGGCGGGGGTTGTCCTGCCGTCGTCCGCGTCTTCCTCCACCCTCAAGGCTCGAGGAGATCTCCCGACCACACCCGCTCGTGCTCGAGCCGGGCTGGCTGGCGCGCGTCCCGGACCGCTCCCGCGTCCGGCGCCTCGAAATGGCAGATGAGCCGGCGGCGGTCCCGGGACAGGTGGCTGCGGAGCCAGCGAATGCCGCTCCGGTCCAGACATGGAGACAGACGCCGGCTGATCTCGGCGAAGCGCTCGTCCGTGAGGGGTGGGTCGAAGCTCCGCTCGAGAATCACATTGGACATGTCAGGCCTCCTCGATGCTGATCACTGTGGAGATCAGGATGAGGGCCGCCGTTGGAGTCGGCGATGTGCCCTCCGTTGATATACCCGTGGGGTCCGCTACCCCGTCTCACCGATGAAGACGAGCACCTCACCAACGAAACGTTCCGGCTGGTTGTTCATCGCCACGTGCTGCTGGCCTTCGAACGTCGCGATCCGGCTATTCGGAAGCGCTTCGTGTACCGCCCGTGTTGCATCCCTGTACAATTGAGGCCTTTCGCCACCGGTGGGTCGATCGCTTCGACAACGGACATCACATCTCCAACTCCATTCTCCAGGGCTGACGTCCGATCTCGGTGAGAAACCGGATCATCTCGTCAGCCACGGCATGCGGGTGGGTGTAGGGGCCAAAGTGCGCGGCGCCCGGGATCTGGCGCAGCCTGGTGTCGGGCACGTGTTCGGCGATGTGCTGCACCGAGTCGCTGAACCACCGGCTCGTTCGGTCTCCATACAGGAGCAGGACGGGCTCCGTGATCTTCCCGAGCTCCGACGGCGATGTGGGGCCGGGCTGCCCTGAGCCGGCAGCTTGCTTGCTCTCCTGGAGAAAGAGTGGAAGTTGGTCCGCTGCAGCCTCCCAGAACTCCAGTGGAGCGCCGGTGGCCAGATCCTCCTGGGAGTAGATGGCATCGCCCCCCTGAATGAATGCGCGTGCTGCATCGACCCGCCGCCCCTCGCCCACCAGCGCGCCCACATTCGCGAACACCTCGCCCATGCGTTTGCCCGACTCCGGGCTCATCACTTCACCGGCGCCGAGTTCGTAGAGGGTTACGGCGAGGACGGCGGCGCTATTCCGGGACGCAACGCGCACCGCCAGGGCACTGCCCCATCCCACGAGGACGGCGGGCTCACCGATGCTTTCGAGGAATGCCATCACGTCGGCCACCAGGCGATCTGGCGAGTGATCGGGATGATCGGCGCTCTCGCCGCGGCCACGGGTCTCGAGCAGGTAGCAGGTACACTGCTCACTGAGGAAGGGCACCACGTAGCGCCAACTGAGCTCGCTATCCCCCGGCCCGGCCGGCAGAAGCACGACGGGTGGTCCTTGCCCGCGGACGGGGGCGACGATGTCGGTGCCGTCCCTGGAGATGGCTTTCTGGATGCGATCTTGGTCCGATGTGGGTTTCATTT
>SKZC01000365.1 GCA_007127575.1 Gemmatimonadota bacterium | reverse complement strand
TCCCCGTGATCTGGGCCAGAGTCTCTTCGAAGAGGGAAGCCAGCCGCTCGGTGGTCCCGCGCCTCGAGTACCGTTCGACTACCACGGGGTCCGAATCGGACTCCAGCCCCCCCTCGTTCCACCGGCGAAAGTGGTCGGCGAGGATCTCTGCAATCCCGTCCACATCCTCGGGGGAACGGACCGTCGCCGCCCGGGCCTCCCGGACTACGTCCGCCGTGGCCCCCGAGGGCATCAGGGCCAGGATGGACCGGCGTGCGGCCAGGTACTCGAAGGTCTTCCCCAGGATGTTCTCCCGCTCGATGTTGAGGAGGAGGAGAGCGTCGGCCGCCTGCATGACTCGCACCGCTTCCCCGTGGGGCACCGGTGGCATCACCTTCAGCACCCCTCGTTCCTCCAGCCAGGAGTCGGTGAGCCCCACGGTCTTGCCCACGAAGAGGAGCCGGATCCGGTCCTGGGGTATCGTGCCCGCCTCGATGAGTCGCCGGATGGCGACGAGAAGCCCGTCGGCGTCACGCCACCCGTGGAAGAGGCCCGCGTGGGCAAGGGTGAAGCGATCCGTTGCCGACGGGTCGGGGTCGGCATCGGAACCCTCGAGGAAGTCGTCCCCGTCGAAGCCGTTCCCGATCGTCACGTACTTGAGCGGGTCGGCGTCCGGAATGGCCTTCCGAAAGGCTTCCGTGTCGACCGGACTCGTGGTGACCACCCGGTCCGCTGACGCCATCAGCTTCCCGTCCATCCACGTGGCCGCTGCACGGTGCAGGGGCGTGGGCCAGGAAATCACGGACCGGATGGACCACTCGTCCCGGTAATCGGCGACCCAGGGCAGGCCCGTGTGTCGCTTCAGCAGGTACGCCACCACGTGCGAGGACACGGGGTAGGAGGAGGAGTAGATGAGGTCCACCCCTCCCTCCTCCAGGATCCGGAGGCCGCCCGCGGATCCGTGCCGGATCCACCCCGCCTCCATGCTGGGAAACGACGGGGTCAGAGCCCGTACCAGACCGGCGATCCGGAGCCGCCGCGCTCTCCGCATCGATACCTTGGAATCCCAGTGCCGGGTCCGAACGACGTCGACCCCGGCAGGAATCTTCCTGAGCAGCGTGGGATCGTGGAGTGTCCCGCTGTGGTTCAGGGGACCGGTGAGCACCCGGAGCTCCCATCTGCATCCGGGAAGATGCTTCGCGAAGGCGGCAACCCGGTGACCCCCCCTCCGGCCCTGGGGCGGGAAGCGAAAGGACACCATGAGCGCACGGCGCCCGGCTCCGGAACGGGACTCAGGCCCCGGGGCCGAAACCCCGGGCGCCGTCCACCTGAACCGGATGACGCCTCACTGCGCTGCACAGAGGGGTGCGTGGGTGCCCTCGTAGAAGGTGCTCATCGAACTGTGGGGCCCCGTGTGCACCTTCCGTACCAACCACGTCGGGTCCAGAACCGGCGAGGGACTGCCCCGGGCGGACAGGGGAAGCGTCGAAAATGGCCAGCGGACCGGGAGGGGCTCCATCGAGCCCGAGCCGGAATGATGCGCCCACGCCACAGAAGAGGTGGAGAGACCACACCGGCTTCTTCGCTCCGGCCTCGGACGGCAGCGGTCGGACCTACCTCTGAGTGTGGATACCAACCCTCCAGAAGCGAATCCGAGTGGGGCGCGGATCCTTTACCCCGGCGAGCCCCGACCACAACACGCCCCCGGGCCCTGACCGGAGATGCGGTCGGGTCCACGGGAATCCGGGAGGATCCGGGATGGCACAGTCTTTGTAGCCCCCGGTCTTGAACGACGATCCGTCTGGCCTCCAGGCGCTCGCCACCCTGGCTGCTTCCTCCGCTCTGAAGGTCGAATGACTCAACGATCGCGCTTCTTGCCCTTCTGGCTCACCTGGCAGCTACTCGCCGTGCTCGTCCTCCTCCTGGCACCCTCCCAGCTATGGCTGACCGAACCGCTATGGGCTACGGAGGATCGCCACGCGCTCCAGGTCATGGGATTGGCGGTGGCGTATGGGATCGCCGCCTTGTTCGTGGGAATGGGGATCATGCGAAAGGAATCCGGGCGTACCCGGATGGCCCCCGCCCATTACGGGACGGCCCTGGTCACGTTCTCCGTGGCCGTCGTTCTCTTCGCCCCCTCCTACTCCCGGGGTTTGCTCCTCGTGGGTTCCGTTCTGTTCTTGCTCCTGGCGCTCAGCCCGTTCGTCCTCGGGAAGCTTCGAGGACCCGCCGCCCTTGTCCTCGGCGGAGCAAGCATCGCTCTGGTGGGAGTCGGTCTGGCCGGGCAGGCATCCGCGGAAGACCACGCGGACGGCCTCCCCGTGGCCTTCGGCAGTCGGTCCACCCACTACCACCGCGTGGCTTTGAGGTACTTCCAGCACCCTGAACCCACGATATGGGGAGGCGGGCTGGATCGCCTGGGTGACGACTTCCTCCTCGTGACGGGAGAAGGTGCCTTCTACCGGTACGAGCAACCCGGCGACTCCCTGGTCGGGGAACGTCTTGCCCTGGATGCACCGCTGAACCGGGAGGACTTCGAAGCCACGGTGGACCCCACGGTGAACACGGACTGGTTTCGGGTCTCCGGCCTGCTCACCCAGGAATTGGAGGACGGGATCCGAGTGGTGGTTTCACACCACTACTGGAACACCGATGAGGGGTGCTACGTGCTCCGCTTCTCCGAGACTGTCCTGAACGACCCGCCTCCGTGGGAAAGCACGAGCGGCGCGGTGAATGCACCGCGGCCGTGGCGAACCCTTCACGACACGCGACCCTGTCTGCCGTACAGGCCGCCGGTCGACGGCGTCGCGGGCCAGGACCGGTCTGGCGGCCGAATCGCCGCACTCGGTGATTCGGCCCTACTCGTCACCGTGGGCGATCACGAATTCGATGGCTGGAACGCGGAGGACATCTACCCCCAGGACAGAAATACGGACTACGGGAAGACCTTGGTGATCCCCCTGGACGGTGGCGAGGTGCGCATCTTCACCCTGGGGCACCGAAATCCACAGGGCCTCCATGTGGAGGAAACGGGAGAGATCTGGCTCTCGGAACACGGGCCCCGGGCAGGAGACGAGTTAAACCTGTTGGTTCAGGACGCCAACTACGGGTGGCCCTTCGAGACCCACGGCACCCAGTACGGTGAGCGGACTTGGCCGCTCCGCGGGGCGACCGAGCCCGAGACGACCTTCGTCCCGCCGGTATTCGCGTGGATTCCATCCATCGCGCCTTCGAACCTGGTTGCGGTGACCGGGAGTCACTTCCCCGAGTGGCGAGGAGACCTCCTCCTGGCTACGCTCCGGGCCGAGACCCTATTCCGCCTGCATCGAGAGGAAGGGCAGGTCGTCTATGCGGAGCCGATCCGTGTGGACCGGAGGATTCGGGATCTGGCGGAGGGGGCTGATGGTCGACTCCTCCTCTGGACGGATGGAGGCTCCCTCGTCTCCCTGGAGCGGACGGAGGACGACGAGAGGGAAAGCGTCATCCGCATCTGTACTACCTGCCACGCCATCGATGAACCCGGTCAGGGACTTGGACCCGACCTGGCCGGGATCGTTGGAGCCGAGATCGCGTCTCGGGACGGGTTTCAGTACTCCGACGCTCTGGAATCCCTGGGGGGCACCTGGACCGAGGAGCGGCTGGACGAATTTCTCGCCGACCCTTCCAGCTTCGCTCCCGGAACCAGCATGGCCGTGGCCGGAATCGAGGAGGCTGCCCAGCGGGAAATCGTGATCGAGTACCTCAAGGCGCTCGGGGAATCCGGGAACCCGTGAACCGGACCGTGCCCCGCGTCCCACAACTCACGGGTCGAATCCGGCCCCCCGGACCGCCCACCGGGTGGGACCCGGAGGACATCGCCGAGAGGAACCCATGAACGTCAAACATCTTGTCCCGGGACGGATCAAGCGGTGGCTGAACGCGGGGATGGGCCGCCGGGTCCGACCGAACTCCCGGAAGCGCCCGCCCAGTCAACTCTGGTCCATCGGAATCTACGAGGGCACGTCCCTGGAGGACCTGCGGCCAGCCGAGGAGGCGAAGAATCCGGTGATCCAGGCCGAGGACGTGTCCGATATCCCAGCGAGATACGTGGCGGACCCCTTCATGATCCAGTGGGCAGGGACGTGGTATATGTTCTTCGAGGTGAAAAACAGCAAGAGAAAGCTGGGAGAGATCGGCCTGGCCACGAGCGGGGACGGGTACCGGTGGCGCTATGACCGGATCGTCCTTGCGGAGCCCTTCCACCTGTCCTATCCGTACGTGTTCGAATGGGAGGGCCACCATTACATGATCCCGGAAACGCACCAGACGCGTACCGTACGACTCTATCGATCCTCGTCGTTCCCGTTCGGATGGGACTTCATGGAGACGTTGATGAGCGGGCCGACGTTCCAGGACTCATCGGTGTTCTGGCACCAGGACCGTTGGTGGATGTTTTCGGACACGAGTCCCGAGATCCAGTTCGACACGCTCCGCCTCTATCACGCCGATGCCCTTCTGGGCCCCTGGAGCGAGCACGCCGAAAGCCCTATCATCCGCCACGACCCTCGTACGGCACGCCCGGGCGGCCGGATCGTCCGGCTCGGGGGGAGGCTCCTCCGGTTCGCCCAGGACTGCCACCCGGAGTACGGATCGAAGGTGCGCGCCTTCGAGATCACCGAGCTTTCCCGGGATCGCTACCGGGAGATGGAGGATCCGGGTGGCTTTGAGTTGGGCGGGAGCGGCCGCGGATGGAACCGGGCAGGGATGCACCACATCGATGTAAGCGAGGGGCCCAACGGAACGCTCATCGCAGCCGTGGACGGATGGCGGGACCCGGCACCTGACGGTGGGGTCCGGCCGGCCTGACGGGCGATCAGGGGCGACCTTTCACCACATGTCGAAACGCGAAGTGAGTCAGGCCCAGGAGACCTCCGTTGCGGCGCCTCGGTGCTACGACAAGCCGATAAAGAAGGCGGGCCGACTTCCGTCGGATCGGTTCCCACTCCACAGCGTTGATCAACCGCGTTTGAACGCGGTCGTCCCGTTCGAGCTCGATGTGGAGCGAGTCCGTCTGGCTGCCCTTCAAGCCGCCCGTGATCCAGTCCGAAGGCCTCTCGACGCAGACCTGGACGATGCCCCGGGTATTGCACGCGATCCCGAGGTGGATGTCGGCCATGTTCTTCTGGTGGACCGGGAAATCCTCGATGGAGATGGGGACCCGTGCGGGTTCGAAACCGATAGTGCCGGTTCCCAGCATGTGGACTGCGGAGTCGTACGGCTTCGCCCGTACGTAGGTGTATGTCTTGATCGACTTGTTGATGCTCCGGTAGAAGCTCTCGATATGCTTGGCCCGGCACACCATCCCATGCACCCCGACGATGCAGTCCTTGTACAGCCGCGACTTTTCTATCAGGGCGCTCGCGTAGTCCGGCGGATAGGCGAGGTCGTCGTCACACGCCAGAAAGTACCCTTGGACCTGGTCGGCCATGAGAAATTTGCCTGCATCTCCCAGGTCACCGAGAGCGTCCTGGGACCGGGTCACATGGATCTTCGGACGGGCCAGAAAAGAGGGTACCTCATCGAACTCGTTGAGGTACAGGTGGATGTGGTCGACCTGGCGGTAGAGGGAATCGAGAGTGAGCTGGAGTGAGTGAGTGCGGCTGGGCATGGAGGCCATCCCAACGTGTACCCGGTCGTGGGTACGGAAGGCATTCGTCGACATAGGTGTGTGTGCACCGGGGTTGGAACGCGCCTCCACGAGGATGGTCGGGGGCGCCACTGAACAATCCCGACTCGAAGCCACGGGAGTGGGTCCTTGGAAAGGGAGAGGGATGCAAGTTGCATACCCTGGTTCGGGAATCGCGAGCGAGAGCGCCCCGGTGCGGAAACCCCGCATGAGAACTCGACTCTCTCCGTTCGCCTCACCCGTCCGGAGCGTCGCTGAAGACCGGAATCCGAGGGTCCGTGCATCACGCCGTCGGCTGGATGCTACAACGGTCCGATGGCCGCTGGACCTCCAGCAGCCGTACCCAGCCAGCCCATCCCCTCTCCGTCTCGCACGGAGGCCCGGAAGCCGGGGCCCCGCGGCCGGCTTTTCGACCCGGCGCCCCCCCCCCGAGCACGGCTCTTGCAGCTGTGGTCCTCCGCTGCCCGTGGGCGCCGGCCATGACGGCCACGGCCCCCATCGATTCGTTTCGAGGAGTGGCCTACGGATGATCTTCCATGATACCGACGTACAGGGTGCGTACCTCATCGAGCTGGAGAGGCACGGCGACGAGGGGGGCTTCTTCGCCCGGGGTTTCTGCAGCGACGAATTCCAGGTCCGCGGGGTCGCGACGAAGTTCGTTCAGGTAAACGACTCGCTCAGTTCCACGACGGCAACCTTGAGAGGGATGCACTACCAGGTCGCCCCGCACGCCGAGACCAAGATGGTTCGGTGCATCCGGGGGAAGCTCTACGACGTCGCCCTGGACCTCCGCGTGGGCTCTCCCACCGTCGGACGGAGCTTTGGAGCCGAGCTCTCCGAGGACAACCGAAGGATCATGTACGTGCCCAAAGGGTGCGCCCACGGTTTCCTCACCCTCGAACCGGACACCGAAGCGCTCTACTTCGTGGACGAGTTCTACGTCCCCGCTGCCGAGCGAGGTGTGCGCTGGGACGACCCGGCGTTCGCCATCCATTGGCCTATGACTCCCCGGGTGGTGTCCAAGCGAGACCGGTCCCATCCCGCCTTCGAGAAGGGTCAGGAGGTCGTCCTCTCCTGACCTGGGAGAGATCGTCTCATGCGCATCCTTCTCACTGGAGCCAGCTCATTCACCGGTTTTTGGTTCGCCCACGCCCTGGCGGAAGCCGGCCACGAGCTCGTGATGCCCTTGCGGCGAAGCTTGCTGGCGTACAAGGGTGTGCGGGCCGAACGGGTCTCCGCGCTCGGGCAGTGGGGCACGGTGGTGGAGGGGTGCGTGTTCGGCAGGGACCGATTTCTCGCCCTGATCGAGCGCTTCCCTTCCTGGGACGTTCTCTGCCACCATGCAGCGGAGGTGGGGGACTACAAGAGCCAGGATTTCGACGTCTGCGCAGCCGTGGCGGGGAACACCCGGAACCTGGCCCTGGTCCTGTCCGAGCTGAGGCGGCGGGGATGCAGCCGGGTGGTCCTCACGGGAACCGTCTTCGAATCGGGGGAGGGAGCCGGATC
>SKZC01000079.1 GCA_007127575.1 Gemmatimonadota bacterium | reverse complement strand
CTTCCGAATCGTTCCCGGTTCCGGGCCTCACTCCAGTCCGGTCGACGATAGTGGTGTCCGGCGCTGAACCGGACCCGACGCACCAGCAGGACCTTCGGCACTTTCCCCTCCAGACTCGGACGTGGCACCCGTGGACCTCCGGAAAGTGGCCCCTTACACTCGTTGAGGAAATGGTCCGCCGCCGGCCCCCGGGGTCCGCTACCGCTCTCCGGGCGGGATCCTCCCAGGAACTCCACCCATGACCTCCTCCCTCGAGCCCCTCTTCCGGCCCGACTCCATTGCCGTAGTGGGGGCCAGCCGCTCCCCCGGGACCATCGGACACCAGATCCTCCACAACCTGGTGACCCACGGGTATCAGGGAGCCCTCTATCCTGTGAACCCCCACGCCCGATCCGTCCATTCCATCCCGGCATACCCTTCGGTGGGCGCCGTACCCGATCCCGTGGAACTAGCGGTGGTGGTGGTTCCCAAGGATCGGGTCCTGGAGGTGGTGGAGGAGTGTGGAAGGAAGGGGGTGAAGGGTCTGGTGGTCATCTCCGCCGGATTCCGGGAGGTGGGCCCTCACGGGGAGGAGAAGGAAAAGCGGCTGGTGGCCCGAACCCAGGCTCACGGAATGCGACTGGTGGGGCCCAACTGCATGGGGCTCCTGAACACCGATCTCCGCTGGTCCATGAACGCAACCTTCGCTCCCACCATGCCTCCCAGCGGCCCGGTGAGCTTCCTGAGCCAGTCCGGGGCCCTGGGAGTCACCATACTGGACTACGCCGCCGAGCTGGGCCTGGGGATCCGAAACTTCATCTCGGTGGGGAACAAGGCCGACGTGAGCGGAAACGACCTCCTGGAGTTCTGGGAAGAGGACCCGGAGACCCGGGTCGTCCTCATGTATCTGGAGAATTTCGGGAACCCGAGGAAGTTCACCCGGATCGCGCGTCGGGTCTCCCGTCGGAAGCCCATCGTGGTCGTGAAGTCGGGTCGAAGCGCCGCCGGCGCCCGGGCCGCCTCTTCCCACACGGGGGCCCTGGCAGGGGCCGACTCCACCATCGATGCCCTCCTGGGCCAATGTGGGGTCCTACGAGCCAACACCGTCCAGGAGCTCTTCGACTTCTCCATGGCCTTCGCTTCCTCCCGCCCTCCGGAGGGAAACCGGGTAGCAGTGGTGACGAACGCCGGTGGCCCCGGGATCATCCTGGCCGACGCCTGTGAGGCCAGGGGTCTTCGCGTCCCGCCCCTCTCCGAAGGGATCCAGGATCGGCTTCGCGACGTGCTCCCGGAAGAGGCTTCGGTTCGCAACCCAGTGGATCTGGTGGCCTCGGCCACTGCGGAAAGCTACCAGGTGGCGCTGGAGCTCGTCCTTCAGGACGGAGAGGTGGATGCGGTCATCGCCGCCTTCGTTCCTCCCCTGGGAGTGCTCCAGGTGGATGTGGCCCAGGCCATCGTGGACGCCGGCGGGGGTTCGAGCTCCAAGCCGGTCCTGGCAGTCCTCATGGGCCGCGAGGGGCTACCCGAAGGTCGCAACCGGCTCCGGGACGCCGGAGTCCCAGCATACATCTTTCCCGAGTCCGCGGCCCGGTCGCTGGCGGCCCTGCACCGCTATCGCCGCTGGCTGGATCGGCCCGTGGAGGAGCCCCGCCGCTTCCAGGTGGACTCGCATGCGGTTCGGGAGATCCTGGACGAGGTTCAGGGGGAAGGGCGAAGTCACCTCACGGAGCCGGAAGGTCTGGCCGTCCTCCATGCCTACGGGATCCCGGTGGTCCCTCACGAGGTGGTAGGTTCCGAAGAGGAAGCGACGGCCGCTGCGGAACGGCTGGGGCTGCCGGCGGTGGTGAAGCTCCTCTCACCGGGAGTTATTCACAAGACGGATGTGGGAGGCGTGCACCTGGATCTGGGCGAGCCCGAAGCCGTGGCCCGAGCGTTCCGGGAGGTGGCCTCCGCCGCCGAAACGCGGGGGCTGTCGTTCCAGGGGGCCCTGGTGGCGTCCCACCTGGCCGACGGCCACGAAGCTGTGGTGGGGATGGCCTGGGACCCCGTCTTCGGACCCGTCTTGATGGTGGGACTTGGCGGAATCCTGGTGGAAGCTCTGGGCGACGTGGCCTTCGGCGTGCACCCGGTAACCGAGGTGGACGCAAGGGAGATGCTGGCCTCCCTCAGAGGCCGTTCCCTCCTCGAGGGCGCCCGGGGAAGACCGCCGGTGGATCTGGAGGCCCTCCTGGAGGTTATTCAAAGGGTGTCCCAGCTTGTGGGAGACCACCACCGGATCCGGGAGCTGGATGTGAATCCCCTTCTGGTCCGCCCCGACGGCGCCGTAGCCGTCGACGCCTTGGTGGCCGTAGCACCTCCGGCGGCACGATGAGACCATGGGAAAATACGACGACATTCAGCCCGAGGACCTCAGAAACGACCTGAAGCAGTTCGCCCGGCTCATCCTCCGCCTCGAGCGGGAGGAGCTCCTCCTTCGCTCGGCCCCGGAGCTTCAGCGGCTCATCGGCGAATTGCGTCAGAAGCTCTTTGCCTACGAGGTTCGGGGAGCTCGCCGCCTGAAGGCGGGGAGCGAGCCCAAGGAGGAGGCGGATCCCTCGCTTCGGGAGTCCCTCCGGGTGGTTCGGGAAGCATTGGAGCGAGAGAAGCGCATGTACGATGAATGGGACGGGACGAGCCTTTCGGACGAGGACGACGATGATGAGTGACGAGGACACCGGAACTCCGGAGGGATCGGGTGCGAAGCGGGTCTACTCCCAACTCCTGAACCTCCAGGAACGGATCCTCACCCGCCTCAACCACTCCCGGGAGGACCTGAAGGCCCCCACCACCCAGCACCTGGTCCGGCAGTTGAAGCACCAAACGGGTAGCCCAGTCACCGAACAACTGGGCCGGGTGACGGAAGCCGTGGAGCGGGCCTTGCGTGCCGTACAGCTCTGTCAATCCGAGCTGGAAAGGGAGCTGGTGGACACGCCGGAAACCCACTCGGTGGAGGGGATCTCCAACCTTCCGGCGACCCTGAGCCGGTTCCTGGCCGAACGCTCCGAGTCCCCGGGGTTCGAGTACGAGGTTCTTCAGGACCCGGTGCGAGGGTGGGTGATCCGCTGGAAGGAGTACACCGAGCGGGGAACCGTCCGGGGCCGCGGCCAGTTCTACGAGCGGCCCTACGCCTGGCTGGACGACTGAGCGCCGGCCGAAGGTCCCATCGTCAGGTTCGAGCGTCCGGCTCCCTCCCCGACCGCACCAGATCCAGCGCCTCGTCACCGTAGAACATCTGGATGTACTTGGCCTGAATCGGGGTCACCTTCCGAACCGCCCAAACCAGGTGCACATGGTTCGGCTCCGTGGGGGTTCGCTCCAGGGCCAGCCCCGCCTCTTCGGGAAGGCGATTCCCCTTTCGATTGTTGCACGGTGAACAGGCGGTGACCACGTTGTCCCAACCATTCCCCCCACCTCGGGACACGGGGAAGATGTGGTCCCGGGTGAGGAACTGGCGGCCCTTGAGCTCGCGGCGGTGCCGTCCGCAGTACTGGCAGGTGTAGTCGTCCCGGGCGAAGAGGAAGGTGTTGGTGACCTGGCGACGAAAGCGTCTGGGGACGTGCACGAAGCGAACGAGTCGGATCACCACGGGAAAGGGAACGTCTTCCCGTTCGGACCGGAACCGGCGGGCCTCGTCCACCTCCAGGATCTCCGCCTTTCGGTCCAGCACGAGCCGAACGGCCCGTCGGGCGGGAACGATGGTCAGGGGCTCGAAGGAGGCGTTGAGAGCCAGGCAGGCCATGTCTCGGGGCTCCAATCCCGGGTGGAAGTCGTCCTCCGACACCTCGACTCGCCCGCGAGGGGCCCCAAACTCGGCGTGGTGCCGGCGTTGCTTCGAATAGTACCTTAGAGAAGCGCTCCGGGGTCCCGGTCCACGATCACCCGGACATCCCCCCCACCCCGGGGCGTGAATCCCGCGGCAAAGCTCCGGCAAAGGGCCCCCAGGGGTCCGGGCGTCCGGGCCCGGAGGAAGAAGTGCCACCTCCACCTCCGGTGTAGCCGTTCGATGGGAGCCGGAGCGGGCCCCACCACCTCCACCTCCTCCTGGTCGCCCCCCCGGGCCCGGGCCTTCCGGATCCACTCCACCGCCTCCCGTGCCGCGTCGGCGGCCAGGGACTGATCCGGGCTGCTGGTGATGACGTTCGCCAGGCGAACGTGGGGCGGGTAGGGAGGGACGGTGCGCTCGTCCAGCTCCCGGCCGGCGAACGCCTCGTAGTCGTGGCCCATGGCGGCCTGGACCGCATAGTGCTCGGGGAGGGAGGTCTGAACCAGCACCCGACCGCCTAGGGGCCCCCGACCCGTACGACCGGAAACCTGGGCCAGAAGCTGGAAGGTTCGCTCGCTGGAGCGAAAGTCCGGCAGGTGGAGTCCCACGTCGGCGTCCACCACCCCCACCAGGGTCACCTTCGGGAAATCCAAGCCCTTGGCGATCATCTGCGTGCCCATGAGGATGTCCACCTCCCCTCGCTCCACACGGCCCAGGATCTCGTGGTGGGCCCACTTTCCGGAAGTGGTGTCCACGTCCATTCGGGCGATGCGGGCCGAAGGGAAGGTCTCCGCCACGGCGTTCTCCACCCGCTCGGTCCCCATTCCCCGGAAGGACAGCTCCCCGGATCCGCACCGGGGACAGCGGCTGGGAACCCCCTCCTCGTAGCGGCAGTGGTGGCAGAGGATCCGCCTGCGAAGCTTGTGGTGGGTGAGGGAGACGGAACAGTGAGGGCACTCCACCACCTCCCCGCAGTCCCGGCACTGCACGAAGGAAGAGAAGCCCCGCCGGTTCAGGAGGAGGATGGACTGCTCCCGGCGCTCCAACCGGTCCCGGACCTCCCGGACGAGAACGGGAGAGAGGATGACCTCCCCCCCCACCTCCTTCCGGACCCGCCGCAAGTCCACCGCCTCCACTGGAGGAAGGGGCCCGCCGGTGGCCCGGTTCGGCAGGGAGAGCCGCACGAACTTCCCGCGGCGGACGTTCTCCCAGCTTTCCAGCGACGGGGTGGCGCTTCCGAGCACACAGAGGGCGCCCACCGAGGCGGCTCTCATGACGGCCACGTCCCGCGCCTGATACCGAGGGGCCTCGGACTGCTTGTAGCTCCCGTCGTGCTCCTCGTCCACCACGATGGCCCCAAGTCGCTCCAGTGGGGCGAAAATGGCGGACCGGGCCCCCACGGCGATCTCCTTCTCGCCATTTCGAAGCTGGCGCCAGGCGTCGTAGCGCTCCCCCTGGGAGAGGGCGGAGTGGAGGACCGCGATCCGGTCACCGAACCAGGCGTGAAACCGTCGCACCGTCTGCGGAGTCAGGGAGATCTCGGGCACGAGCACGATGGCGGTGCGGCCCCTCCGCTCCACCACCTCTCGGAGGAGCTCCAGGTACACCAGGGTCTTCCCGGAGCCGGTGATCCCATGGAGGAGGTGGGGTCGAGGCTTGGCGCCGTCCAGCTCCCCGATCAAGGCCTGGATGGCCGCCTCCTGATGGGGGTTGGGCCGGAGGCGGGGAGGCTCTTCGGGTTCCAGGTCCCGAAATGGATCCCGGTATTCCTCGCGGTCCACCAGCTCCACCACGCCCTTCTCCTCCAGCCCCTTCACCACGGACCGACTGAACCCACCCACCTCCAGAAGCTCCGCCAACTCCCGCTCCCCCCCGGAGGATTCCAGGAGCTCGTAGCACTCCCGCTGGCGGTGAGCTCGGCCCAGCGATGCATCCCTTTCCCCCAGATCCGTGAGCCACCTTCGCACACGCACCACCCGGCGGGTCTTCACCGGAGGGTCCTCGGGGCGAAGGGTCTCGTGCCGGAGGAGCCCCTTGCCTTGCAGGGACCGGATCTCCGGCCAGAGACTTCCCATGTCCAGGGAGCGGCGCAGGGGCCGGACCCGTGCCGGGCCGCTGCGGCTCCTCAGTGCCTCCACGAGCCGAGTCTCCCTGGGCGTGAGGGAGGCGTGGCCATCTCCGGCCTCGGCCTCCAAGGTCAGGGTCTCCCGCGCCGGATCCGACAGGGCCGAAGGGAGTACGGCACGCAACACGATCCCCTCCGGCGCCACGTAGTAGCCGGCCATCCAGCGAGCCAGATCCAGTAGGTCATGGGGCACCGAGGGCCGCTCGTCCAGGACGCTTAGGACGGGTCGCAGCCCGGGCACCTCTTCGTTGGGTGCGGGCCCCACCACCCAACCCACGCGCTCGGAACGGTGAAAGGGAACCAGAACCCGGGTGCCCGGCGGTGGAATCGCTCCGTCTCGAACCTCGTAGGTGAACCGCCGAAAGAGGGGGAGGGGGAGGGCCACCTCCACCAGGTGGGCCACCCTACTCGCCCAGCGGCCGGAGGAGCTCCACCTGGGGATCCGGGGTGGTGACCTCAGGTCCCCCGGAAGACCAGTGCACGTTCACCTCGCTCCTCACCCCGATCTCGCCGGGGATGTAGATTCCCGGCTCCACGGAAAATCCCACCCCCGGGAGGAGGCGACGCCCGTCGTGGGTCTCCAGGTTGTCCAGGTTGGGTCCGGAGCCGTGGAGCTCGGTGTCCATGGAGTGCCCCGTTCGGTGGACGAAGTAGCGCCCGAAGCCCCGGTTCTCGATGACGGACCGACAGGCGTCGTCCACCTCGTATCCCCGGACGTCCCGTCCCTCCTCCCACCGGTGGCGCAAAAAGGCCAACGCCGCCTCCCGGGCATCCCGAACGGCATCCCAGATCTCCTGGATCCTGGGAGGGACCTGATGTCCCAGATACCCCATCCAGGTCTGGTCCGCGAAGACCTCTCCCTGCCCCGGCCTTCCCCACGCATCCACCAGAAGGAGTTCCCCCTCTCGGATCTCCCTTCCCGAACCTTGGGGCTGATAGTGCGGATCCGACGCTCCAGCCCCCACCGCCACCACACAGTCCACGTCCAGACCCACCCCGGCTTCAGGGAGTCTCGTCCGAATGCGCTCCGAGAGTTCCCCCTCCGTGACCGGACGCCCGTCCCGGATCCCCTCCCCGGCGTGGCGGAACGCATCATGAATCACCTGGCGCACCGTTCGGGCCGTGCGTCGGTGGACCTCCAGTTGGCGGGGGGTCCACCGGGAGTGAAAGGTGGTGACCAGGTCCCCGGAATCCACCGGTTGAACCCCGAACCGCTCCAGGAGGCCCAACACCCCGGCCGGAACCCGGTCCAGGGTGGGGAGAG
>SKZC01000456.1 GCA_007127575.1 Gemmatimonadota bacterium | reverse complement strand
GTTGGGGTTTTCATGAGCAACGGTCGGTGGCCCGGAGCAGGGGGCCCATGAGGGCCCGTACCGCCCTCCTCATGGGGGTCGGGGTGGGGCTGGCCTCACTGGGGTTCATGGCCCTGGTGGGGGCCGGGGTGGAACCCGACGAGGCGTCGGGGAGGGTTCTCGGGGACGGATCCTCGGCCTCCCACTGTCCGGTGGTCCATCCCGGCCCTCCCAAGTCCGGCGTCTCCTTCGTCGCCCCTCGGAACCCTGTGGAAGCCGGGGCGGTGGCCCCGGTGGCCAGGGTGGGGGCGGGATGGATCGGGATCCTCCCGTATGCCTTCCTGGACCCGGAGTCCCACCGGATCCACTACGACCGGGAGGGGCAGTGGTGGGGGGAGCGCCCCGAGGGGGTGGAGGCGACGATCCGGTATGCGCGGGAGGCGGGACTGCGGGTGATGGTGAAGCCCCACCTCTGGGGACGGGGGATGGGATGGGTGGGCACGTACACCCCGTTGTCGCAGGAGGGGTGGGACCATTGGAAGGCGGACTACACCCGATACATCCTGGAGTTGGCGTCCCTCTCACAGGAGCTGGAGGTGGAGCTCTTCGTGGTGGGGACGGAGCTGGACGCCACGGTGCGGGAGCGACCCGAGTTCTGGGAGGAGCTCATCGCCCAGGTTCGGGAGGTCTACGATGGGGCCCTGACCTACGCGGCAAACTGGGACGGATATGAGGACGTTCCCTTCTGGGGGGAACTGGATTTCATCGGGGTGGATGCATACTTTCCCCTCTCATCGGAGGATACGCCTGCCCTGGAAGAACTCGTAGAGGCGTGGACCCCCCATCTGGAGTCCATCGCCGAGCTTTGCAGGCGCTTCCAGCGGCCCGTGCTCTTTCCCGAGTTCGGCTATCGCAGCATCGATGGAGCCGCAGGCGGCCAATGGGAGCTCCCTCCGGAACGGGCTCGGGATGTGCCGGTGAACCTGGAGGCTCAGATTCTCGCGTACGAAGCCCTCTTCCGACGTTGGTGGGATCTCCCCTGGTTCGCGGGGGGCTTTCTCTGGAAGTGGTTCGCCGAGGACGACGAGGGGCCTTCGGGGCCAACGCGCGCCGACTACACGCCTCAGGGAAAGCCGGTGGAGGCCGTCATCTACCGGTGGTATCGGAACGAGGTGGTGCCGTGACCAGAGACCCGAAGGCCGAACCTCCCGCTCCTTCGCTGAGCGGGGAAGACGTGGACCAGCTCCGGCAGCAGTTAGAGAGCGAGCTGGGAAAGCTTCTCCGGAGCATGGAGATCACGGATGAGGCGGCGCGGCCCGTGGAGTTGGATCAGCAGGCGGTGGGCCGTCTCTCCCGGATGGATTCACTACAGAACCAACACCTTACCCAGAACCTGAAGGAGCGCGAGCAGGTGCGGGTGGCCGCCCTCTCCAGGGCTCTACAACGGATGAACGAGGGAACGTACGGCAAGTGCACCGGATGCGGAGAGGGGATCCAGGCAGGACGCCTCTTCGTCTTTCCCGAGGCGGAACGGTGCACGGCGTGTCCGGAGTGAGGAGAAGCCTTGACCTCTGAGGGGTCCAACGGAATTCCGAGCGTCGTGGGGAGGTTCCTCCAGGAGAGCCGAGCGGTAGCCCTGGTACGGGCCGACCCGAAGGGCCGGATCATCCAGGCGAACCGGGGATTGGGCCGGATCATGAGGTGTTCGCCGCAGGACCTTCAGGGTCGACCACTGGCGGAGCTCTTCAGCGAGGGGGACCGGGACCGTGTGGCCCAGCTCCTCGAGGGGCCTACCCAGGAGGCTCACCTCCTCCACCTGATGGTGGAAGAGGGCCATATAGTGAGCCTGGAATGGCTCGCCCAGGTGGGCCCGGGGGGAGCCACCCTGGTCGGGGAACGGTTGGGGGCCGATGAGGAGTGGGTAGGCGAGGAGCTCATGCTCCTGAACAACGAGCTCTCTGTGGTGAGCAGAGAGCGAGCCCGTCAGAAGCGGAAGTCCGACCGGTTGGCCGCCGAGCTTCAGGAGGCACTGGCGAAGTTGGAGGAATCCCACTGGCACCTGGCGAAGATCCATGACGTTCTCTCCGTTTGCATGGAGTGCGGACGGGTCCGGACCGCAGAGGGTCGCTGGGACGAGTTCGTACAATACCTCATCGATAGCCAGGTGCTTGTGAGCCACGGGTATTGTCCCCCGTGCGGCGCGGACGCGTTGGCCAGGATCCCTAACCCGGAATCGGCTGGCGGCCCATGAGCGTCGACCTTTCCGCCTCTCACCGGGGCGATCTGGCGCAGCGCCTTCGTGCAGAGAAGGACGAGGTCGCCCGGGAGGTCACCGACCTCTTTTTCCAGCGTCACCCGGAGTGGAAGGAGCGCTACGGCTCCCGAGGCGTGCGGCACGGGGTGCAGGACGCCCTCTTCCACATCGACTTCTTGGCTGGGGCGGTTCGCCTCGCCGACCCCCACGCCTTCCGGAGGTACGTGGGGTGGACGGCCCGGATGTTGGAGGCCCGGGGGATCGCCCCCCACTTCCTCGCGGAGAACCTCCAGGACATCGCCGCGGCGTTGCGCCGGACACTGGCGGAGTCCGGGGAGGTGGCGCTCTTCGAGGCGGTGGTTCAGGCGGGGCTAGACGAGCTTCAGGGGGCCGGAGGCGACGATGGATTTGGAGGTGGCATTCCCGAAACCGCCCACGTCTTCCTGCAGGCACTCCTGGCCGGAAATCGCCGGGCCGCCCAGAGCGTGGCGGAGCAACTCCTCTCTCAGGGAAGGAGCGTACCGGAGATCTACCTCCAGGTGGTGCAGCCCGCTCTATACCACATTGGTTCACTGTGGCAGCGAGATGAAATCACCGTGGCTCAGGAGCACATGGCCACGGCCATCACCCAGAACGTCCTGGCCCTTCTGTATCCGCAACTCCCCATCGCGGACCGGAAACGGGGCGGAGTCCTCATTACCGGCGTGGAAGGGGAGCTCCACCAGATCGGCGCGCACATGGTGGCCGACGTCCTGGAGTCGGACGGGTGGGAGGTACGCTTTCTGGGCACGGAAATGCCCCACGACGGGATCCTTCGAGCGGTGGAGGAGCAAGAGCCCCGGCTCGTGGGGATCTCCACTACGATGCTCTTCAATCTGGAATCCACCGAAGGCCTCATCGCGGCCATCCGGGGTGCTGCCGGAAACGGTGGTGGGCCCAGGGTCATAGTGGGTGGCGGCGCCTTCCGTCAGGCCCACGAGGGATGGCGGGACGTGGGGGCCGACGGATACGCTCCGGATCTGTCGGAAGCGGTGGAGCTGGCCCGGAAGCTCTCGGGGGAGGTTGGAAGTCCCCACACCGCCCCGAGTTCGTGACCGGAGGAGATGTGTTCGTTTTCATCTCGCACCTCACCGTCCCCGAGGAAGACCATGCTGCACTGGAAGCTCACTTCCGGAACCGGGCCCGACTGGTGGATGGCTTTCCGGGCTTCCTCTACCTTCAGCTCCTGAAGCCGAAGGGGGGTGGGGCCACGCACACATTTCTTACGGCATGGGAAAGTCGAGAGGCCTTCCGATCCTACATGAAAAGTGAGGAGCACCAGGTCTCCCACTCCAGAGAGCCGGCGGAGATCATGGCACGAACGGAGGTGCGCCACGAGGCCTTCGAAGTGATGATGGACTCCCGATCGGATCCCGAATGGCTGGAGGGCCGGATCCCGGATCCGGGCCCCGGAGCGTCAGTAGAGTAGCGCACGGCGCAACCGGTCGCCCAGCCCCGGCTCCTGGGCGGCTCCGCACCCTCCCGGGTCGTCCAGGAGATCGTACTCCACGGCGTTGGCGGCTACCTGTGGGAAGTACTCCTCCGCCACCCGGTCCGGATCCTCCCGGCCCCAATAGATGAGAACGCGGGCCCCCGGATCGATGACCCGGTCGTCCAGTCGGCCCACGACCCAACCGTCCACCACGAAGACGAAGTTCCCCCCGTCGCCTGCTTGGTACAGCTCACCTTCGTCGGTCATGAGCCAGTCCGGGCCCAGCCCCCATCCTAGATTGGCCAGGAAGTGACCCCAGGTCACCCCTCGATGATGGACGTGAACCACGTCCATGTCGTTGTCGTGGAGATGCACCCGAGCCCGGGCGTCCAGGTGATGCGCGTCGGCAACGCAGGCGGCCACGTCCTCCATGTATCGATCCGCCGTGAAGTCCACCCGCTCCCCATCCACCACCAGGGCCCAGTTCGCATGGTAGTGCACATTGTCCGGGTCCTCGACGGCCAGGACGAAGCGGACGGACCCCAGGATGAGGATCCCGCCCAGGACTCCGGCGATGAAGAAGGAAAGCGTCTTGAGGTTCATGTTTTGAGCTCTTGAGCATAAGTACGCCTCCCCGGCGGTTCCCGAGGCGTCGTCTCGGTTCCGGGGCCCGCGCTCCGTCGGGGCCAGGGGTGGCTGGTCATACCGCCGAGGCCGGTGGCGAGATCCGGGCCGTGGGCGGTACAGCTCCAACCCAATCGGGAAATTTTTTCCCGGTTCCCAAACCTGCCTTCCGGGCCCACGCCTCTTCTCCCCTTGGCGAGCCGGGGCCGGCAGGACTGAATTCTCTGGCGTTCATCCGCTCCGAGCGGGCTCTTCCCGCCCCGTGTCGGCAAAATTGGTATGGAACTTGTAACCGAACCCTACGGACACGGGGCGCACCTTTCGCCGGTCCCAGCCCGAAGCGATGCGACGAAGTCTCCGGCGAGGGAGCGTCTCCCCCCGATACAGCGACCCAGAGTGGAGGAGGAGCTGGATGATGGGATTCCGGAGGTGGCAGGTGGGACGAGGTGACGATGGGAAGGCCGACGGATGGAGTCGGGTGCGGAGCGGACTCGCTGCCGTTCTCCTGGCCGCAGTGCCGCTGGCGGGCTGCGAAGGCGACTCCACGGGTCCGGGGCTCTCATCTGGAGCGGCAACGTTGTCGGTCTATCTCACGGATGCGCCGGGAGACGTGGCCGACGTCTGGGTGGAGGTCGTGGATGTGGTCCTGATAGGAGGGGAGGACGGACCTCTTTCGCTTCTGGACGAGCCCACGGAGCTCATCAGCCTCCTGGACCTGCGGGACAGCACCCACGTTCTCGTGCACGATTACGAGGTGGACCCGGGGGAATACGAACAGATCCGCTTCGTCATCGGTGGTGCGGTCCTGGAGACCGTGGGTGGGGCGGTGTACGCCAAGGACGGCGCCACCCACCCGCACGGGTTGGACGCTACCGGGACTCTTCAGTGCCCGAGTTGCTCCCAGACCGGGATCAAGGTTCGGATCCCGGGCCCTCTGGAGCTGCACGAAGAGGAGAACGGGGTCCTACTGGATTTCGATGTGGCGGATAGCTTCGGACGGCAGGCGGGCCAGTCGGGGATGTGGGTCATGAGGCCCTCCATTCAAGGGGCCTTGGCGTCACCCCAGGAGATCGAGGGAGGCGGGGTCTTCGGGTCCGTGATGGGCTCGGTGGCACTGGGGACCGATGCCGCCGGGGAGCCGGTTACCCTTCCGGAGTGTGGGGGGGTGGAACGCACATTGGCCGACTTCGTGCCTGTAGCCACGGCCACCTCGCTGGTGGACGGAGACGGCGACGCCCTCCGGTTCTCCGGAGAAGTGGATCTGGCGGGAGGGTTCAGGATCGACGTGCTGGGTGCCGATCTCTACGAGCTGGGGTATCGATCTGAATTGATCCTGGAAGGCTGGCGACTCGATTGGAGCGCCGAGGTGGAGCCGGAAGCGGTGGCGGTGGAGCCGGGAGTGGAGGTGGCCGGGGTAAGCTACAGTGTCACCGGCGCAAGCTGCGAGGAATTGGGCCCGTAGGTGGGTGCGCTGGAGCGGGGATCCCTCGGACGAAGCGCCTTCGGATGACTTCCTGACCTGGAGGACGGAGTGGCGAACTCGAAGGTCACGGTGTTGGTCGTGGACGACGACGACACCATGCGCGACATCCTGGAGATGCGGCTCAGGAAGTGGGGGTTCGATGTCCTGGTGGCCGCAAACGGGAACGAAGCCTTGCGCCTTGTGGAGGACAAGGATCCGGAGATCATCCTCTCCGACGTCGTCATGCCGGAGATGTCCGGCATGGATCTGGTAGAGGAGCTCAACGGTCAGGGGCTCAGCCGGCCGGTGATCCTCCTCACCGCTCACGGGACGGTGGAGATGGCGGTGGACGCCATCAAGGCCGGAGCTGTGGACTTCCTCACCAAGCCCCTCAACTACCCGAACCTTCGATCGGTTCTGGACCAGGCCTGGAGGGACCGGGAGGTTCTGGCCCAGTCTCGGCGGATCTCCCAGGAGCTGGAGGGGGAGATGGGGTTCGGTCCCTTCGTGGGGGCCAGTCCGGCCATGGAGTCCGTCTACGCCCTCATCCGGGATCTGGCGCAGAGCGATGCCTCGGTTCTCATCACCGGGGAGAGCGGCACGGGGAAGGAGCTGGTGGCCCGTACGATCCACGATCTGAGCAACCGCCGGGACCAGCCGTTCGTGGCGGTGAACGCCGCAGCCATCCCCCGGGAGTTGATGGAGAGCGAGATCTTTGGACATCAGAAGGGGTCGTTCACCGGAGCCACCGACGATAGGACGGGCTGCTTCGAGATGGCGGACGGCGGGACCCTCTTTCTGGACGAGATCTCCGAGATGCCCATGGAGCTCCAGCCCAAGCTCCTGCGGGTGCTCGACGAGGCCCGATTCCGTCGTGTGGGAGGGAAGAAGGAGCTCTCTGTGGACACCCGAACCCTTTCTGCCACGAACCGGGACCCCAGGGAATCGGTCCGCGAAGGGGTTCTTCGGGAGGACCTCTACTACCGATTGAACGTGCTCACCGTCCAGCTCCCCCCCCTCCGCGAGCGGGAAGGGGACATCCCCCTTCTGGCCCATTACTTCCTCAAGCGGTTCGGGGAGAAGCACGGCGCCCCGGCCGGAGCGATCCGGGAGGAGGCCCTGGAGCTAATGGACCGGTACCCATGGCCCGGAAACGTGCGGGAGTTCCGGAACATCATCGAGCGCGCCATCATCCTGGCCAAGGGGGACTGGGTGGAGCCGCAGCACCTCCCCCCCTACGTCCGAAGCCCCGACGAAGCCCGGACGGAGGAGCCCTCCATCCCCTCCGGTTACACCATGGCCGATATGGAAAAGCGGCTGGTGCTCCAGACCTTGGACGAGACGGAAAACAACAAAGCCGAGGCGGCGCGGCGGCTGGGTATCAACGTGAAGACGATC
>SKZC01000075.1 GCA_007127575.1 Gemmatimonadota bacterium | reverse complement strand
GCATTCGTAGGGAGTGGTACGACCGCTCGATCCTTTTCAAGGGTCTGGTGGTGGTGGCCGTCCCCGTGGTGCCCCTCCTGGTCCTCCACGTCCTCTACTTCGCCGCTCAGACCCGGGTGGCTTCCGCCGAGGAGGAGCTCTCCCGGACCTTGGCAGCGGCACGGGCGAGCCAGGAGCTCCTCATTCCCCTCCTGAACGTGGAAGCCGGCGTCCGCGGCTACGCCCTCACCGGCGAAGAGGTGTACCTGGACGTGGCCGACCTCTACCGGGAAATCCTACCTCAGCGGATGGATCGCCTGCACCACGCCCTGACGAAGGTGGAAGGCGGACCCCAGGCCATCCCGGTGGTGGAGGGGCATGTCCAGGAAAAGCTGGACGCTCTGGACCGCCTCCAGGCGGCATCGGACGCCGTCCTGGCCAGCCCCTTTCCCGGCGAGACCATCTCCCCTTCCTTACTCCGGGACGGTGCGGCAGCCATGGACGGTCTGGAGGAGGCGCTGGAGCCGTTCCGCACCCGACCCGACGCCCTCCTTTCTGAGCGGGAGGAGCTGGCACTGGATCCCGGGGGGCTTCCGGCCCGGATCGTGGCCGTCGCCGGCGGCATGGGGATCCTGGGCGGGATCGCAGCAGCCGTCCTCTTCAGCACCGGCGTGGCCAATCGTCTGGAGCGGCTGGCAAGGAACACCCGCCGCCTCTCCAGGGGGGAGGAGCTCCTCCCCGCCCTGGCGTGCAACGACGAGATCGGACGCCTCGCCCGGGGCCTGGAGGAGGCCAGGGAGCTCCTGGAAGAACGAAGCCGGGCCCTTCAGGAGAGCGAAGCCCGCCTGGAGCGAGCCATCCGCGGATCGCGAGACGGCCTCTGGGACTGGGACCTGGAAACGGACCAGATCTACTACTCCCCTCGCTGGAAGGAGATTCTCGGGTACGGGGAAGATGAGCTGCCCCACACCTACGAGACATTCTCCAAGAGGATCCATCCCGAGGACCTTCCCCGGGTGGAGCGAGCCATCGGGGACCATCTGGCCGGGCGCACCCCGGAGTTGGACCTGGAACTTCGAATGCGGCACCGGGACGGCGACTGGCGGTGGATCGCCTCCCGAGGGAAGTGCACCCGGGACGAGGAGGGCCAGGCGGTGCACATGGCGGGGTTCCACAGCGACATCACCCTGAGGAAACAACGGGAAGAAGAGCTCCAGGAAGCGCGGCAGGCTGCGGAGTCGGCCACCCAGGCCAAGAGCGCCTTCCTGGCCTCCATGAGCCACGAGCTTCGCACCCCCTTGAACGCCGTCATCGGGTTCTCCGAGCTCCTGGAAGACGGCACGGCCGGGGAGCTGAACCCGAAGCAGGCGGGATACGTGGACAACGTCCTCTCGTCGGCCCGCCACCTCCTGAACCTCATCAACGACATCCTGGACCTCTCCAAGGTGGAGGCGGGGAAGATGAAGCTCGAGGTGGCGGAGGTGGAGCCCGGCCCCCTCCTCCGAAACAGCCTCACCATCGTAAAGGGATTGGCCCACAAGAACGAGGTGAGCCTGGAGCTGGAGTTGGACGAACCCCTCCCCACGGTGCGCATCGACGAGGCCCGGGTAAAGCAGATGGTCTACAACCTCCTGAGCAACGCGGTGAAGTTCACCGCCGAGGGAGGCCGGGTCACGCTGGCTGCCGAAGCTTCCAACGGGGAGCTCCGGATCCACGTCCGGGACACCGGGGTGGGGATCGATCCCGGAGACCTGGACCGGATCTTCGGGGAGTTCGAGCAGGTGGACACCTCGTACGGTCGGAATCAGCAGGGTACGGGGTTGGGCCTTCCCCTCACCCGGCAACTGGCGGAGCTCCACGGTGGGGCCGTCTCGGCGGAAAGCGAGCCGGGAAAGGGGAGCGTATTCACCCTCCACCTGCCGCTCGCGGGCCCAGAGGCCGAAAGTCTCCCCACGGAAGACGCCCAGGCAGCCGGGGGGGCGCCGGAGGCCACCGCCGGCGAAGCCACCGTAGGCGCCGCTACCGTTTTGGTGGTGGAGGACGACCCCTCGTTTCGGAAGCTCCTCCGGGCCTACCTCACCGAGGAGGGCTACCGGGTCCTGGAGGCGGAGGACGGAGACCGGGCCCTGGAGCTAGCCCTCCAGGAGCGTCCCGATGCCATCACCTTGGACGTGGTCCTGCCCCGACGGGACGGATGGCAGGTGCTGAAGGAGCTCAAGGCGCACCCCAAAACCCGGGAGATCCCCGTCTTCACCGTGACGGTGACGGAGGACCGGGAGCTCGGTCTCACCCTGGGGGCCGCCGGCTTCTTCACCAAGCCCGTGGACCGCACTGCCCTCATCGAGGCCGTGAGCGCCCTGGTTCCCCGAGATCGAGATAGTCTTCGCATCCTGGCGGTGGACGACGACGAAGACGCCCGGATCCTCATCCAGGAGACCCTGGAAGAGCTGGGCCACGAGGTGGAGGTGGCGTCCGGAGGCCGAGATGGGATCGAGATCGCCCGCCGGGAACGCCCGGACCTCATCGTTTTGGACCTCATGATGCCCGAGGTGACCGGCTTCGACGTGGCAGCCTCCCTCCGAAACGATCCGGATACGGCCCGGATTCCCATCCTGGTCTGGACCGCCAAGGACCTCACACCGGAGGACCGGAGCCGTCTGAACAGCCGGGTGCAGGCCATCCAGGTGAAGGGCGCCAAAGAGGATCTCCTGGAGGCCCTCTCTCGGGTTCTGGCTGGAGCCAGGACATGACCTCACATCCCCTCACCGTCCTCCTGGTGGAGGACCACGCCCTGAACATGGCCTTGGCCACTGAGCTCCTGGAGGCCCGGGAGATCCGAGTCCTCCAGGCCGAGGAGGCAGAGGAAGGACTGAAGCTGGCTCGGGAGAAGCGCCCCGACCTGATCCTCATGGACATCCAGCTTCCCGGGATGGACGGTCTCACCGCCATCGGGCATTTGCGAAAGGCCCCGGAAACCCGGGAGATCCCGGTGGTGGTCCTTTCCGCCCACGCCATGGAGGAAGACGCAGAAAAAGCCCAGGAGGCGGGGGCGGTGGGATACATCGCCAAGCCCATCGAAACCCGCTCCTTCGTCGACACGGTTCTTGAGTATCTGGATGGAGAGGGCGAGGCCTCCCGCCCCTCCTCGACCCCCTGACCCCCCCGGAGGCCGAGATGAACACGATGACGATCCCAAACGAGCAGGAGTCGCGGCTGCAGGTGCCGGAGCACACAGCCGAAGCGGGCGTACAGCCCCCCACGGCGGACGAGGGCGTGGTGCTGGTGGTGGACGACGAACCCCACAACCGGGAGCTCCTCTCGGAGCTGTTGGAGGCCAGAGGATTCCGCCCCACCACTGCCGAAGACGGGGAAACCGCTCTCGCCTCGGTGGCGCAGGTCCGCCCCGACGCCATCCTTCTGGACGTGATGATGCCGGGAATGGACGGATTCCAGGTCTGCAGGCGACTCAAGGGGGACCAGGACACGGCCCACATCCCCGTCATCCTGGTTACGGCCCTCTCGGAACGGGCGGACCGGATCCAGGGGATGGAGGCCGGCGCCGACGACTTCCTCCACAAGCCCGTGGACCGCACCGAGGTCCTCCTGCGGGTCCGGAACGCGGTGGTGGGGAAACGCCTCTTCGACGAGCTCCGGGAGAAGTACGACCACCTCCGACGTCTGGAACGGCTCCGGGACGATCTCACCCGGATGCTGGTCCACGACATGCGCTCCCCCCTCACGGCCATCTCCACGAATCTCCAGCTCCTTGAGATGTCGCTGGGTCCCAACATGGACGAGGAGGTATCGGAGGACCTGGAACACGCCCGATTGGGGGTCACGAGCCTCATGGACATGGTGAACATGATCCTGGACGTGAGCCGCTCGGAAGAGTTGGACGTCCCCCTTCAGGCGGAGGAGACGGACGCCCGGGAGACGGTGGAGAAGGGGGTGGACCCTCTACGCGCACTGGCCCGAAGCCACGAGGTGGAGGTGCGCCTGCCACCGGAGCCACTCCATATCTGGTGCGACCCCGACCTGGTGCGACGCACGGTGACGAACCTCTTTGGAAACGCGGTGAAGTTCACCCCTGACGGAGGGTCGGTAACGGTATCGGCCCACGCCATGGACAGCGGGATCCAGGTGACCGTGGCGGACACGGGGCCCGGAATCCCGGAGGAGGAGCGGGCGACCATCTTCGATAAGTTCACCCGGGGCCGCAGCGGCCAGCAGGCCGGAGGCTCTCGGTCCACCGGCCTGGGGCTCTCCTTCTGCAAGATGGCGGTGGAGGCCCACGGAGGTCGTATCGGCGTGGAGAGCGAGGAGGGCGCGGGCAGCACCTTCTGGTTCCGGCTCCCTGTGAACCCCGAGGAGGCATAGCGAGGCGTCCCGGGAGTCGACCTACTGGCTACCTCCCCTCAACGCGGTATCGGATGACGTGGACCACGTCCAGGTCATCCGATACCGTAGCGTAGACACGGTCACCCCGGAATCGAACCACCCCCGGAGCCATGGGGGGGTCCGCCGCCACCTCACCCAGATAGATGCCCTCCGGGTCGAAGACGTGGAAGCGGTCCCACGGGGCGGAGGCGGAGGCGTGAAAGGGCGCCACCCACGGGCGGCCATCCTCATCCACCAGGATCTGTCGGAAGGCGGGCTTCACCGAGGGGAACTCCGCCGGATCCATCTCGCCCCCGGCTTCGAGAAAGAAATCGATCTGCTCCAGGGCCGCCTCCACGTCCCCCTCCGTCACCGGCTCCGGGACCCATTCTCGTTCCGTCACCCGGAGGGTGTCTCCCTCCAGGGTGGTACGCGCCAGGCGAAAGGCGTCGTTCACCCCGGTCCAGAGCTGGTGGTTCGGGGTCACCGCCGAAATCGCCTCGGGCGTGAAGGGGACGGGAGCGCCGAACCGACCTCCCTCGGTGGTGACTTGCCGCACCTCCCGTTCCACCGAAGGAAGGGCCATGGTATCCACCGGTTCCAGATCGGCGTTCAGGCGGAAGAGGATGGCGGAGGAAGAAGGCCCACCCGACATCTCCATCCCCACTTCCAGGAACGAACCATCCGGCCCGAAGCCCCACGTGTCCAGAGGGAAGCCGGTGGGACTGGGCCGGGGGTGGGACGCTTGGAAGGTCCCGGCGGTGTCGAAGACGGAGAGACGGAGGTTCATGGCATCGGCCACCCACATATGGCCCTCGGGGCCCCGGTAGATCTGAAAGGGCATGCGAAGCTCCCCGGGCCCTTCCCCCTCCCCTCCCAGGGTCCGGACGTGCTCTCCATCCGCATCGAAGACCCGGACCTCGTGACTCATCTGGTCCACCACCCAGATCCGCCCCAGATCGTCCACCTCCAGAGCGGGGATCATGCTGCCAAAGGCGTCGGGTCCATCCCCCTCCACCGTCCCGATGCGAAGCTCCTCCACCAGGCGCCACTCCTCCCCCGGGGCCCAGAGCCCCTCCGCCGGGTTCTGAACGTGCACCACCCCATCCGGGAGAGTGTCGATCTGCACGGTGGGCCCGGAGGCTCCAGGCTCAGGATCTCCGCACCCGAAGAGGAGGACGGCGGCGGCGACGGAGATCCGATGACGGACCCGCCTCGGGACTCCGGAACAAGGATCGGACATCAACCCTCTCCTACTACGGTGCAAAGATGGGGAGGAGGGCCTGGGGGCGACGAGCCAACTGCTCCATGAACTGCACGGTGTACGCCCGGATCTGGCGGCCCCCGGCGTAGGTCTCCACCAGGTGGAGCTCCCAGGGACGGTACATCTGGAGCTGGCTCAGGCCTCCGAAGGCCCGGATCTCGTCGATGTAGACCTCCGGCTCCACCATCCGGCCACGAGCGATGACGCAACTCCCCCCGCGACCGCCGCAGGGAACCACGGTGGTGGGCGTCTCCATCCGAAGAAACTCCACCACGTCGAAGGCGGCGCTCCGCTGGAGGCGCTCTTCATCGAAGGACCGAGCCGACACCCCCACCGCTCTTCGCCGGGACCGGATCCGGTCGTGCATCACCGTGATCCCCTCCAGAAGGACCGGATCCGGCTCCAAGATGATCTCCAGCTCCTCCGCCGCCTCCTCCAGGGAGAAGAAGAAGAGCTCCTGGCCGTAGCCCAGGGCCCGAACCTCCAGGGCCACGGCTCCCGGGGCGACCTCCAGTCCGCGAAACCGCCCTCGAGCATCGGTGATGACCCCCCTTCCCTCGTCGGCCAGCACCACGAAGGCACTGGCCACCCCCTGCCCGGAGCGACCGTCCAGCACCACGCCCCGGAGGCCTGCCTCCTCCGCCGATCCCGGTGGATCCTGAGCTTCCACCACCGCCGGAGACGTCCCCACGACCAGCGCCGTCAAGGCCACTCCAAGTCCCTGCACCATCCACCTCATGGCCCCCTCCCCTGGATGCGATACCTCACCACGTAGAGGACGTCCAACTCGTCCCGGACGGTGGCGTACACCTCATCGCCCCGGAACCGGACGGACCCTGGCACCATGGGGGGGTCCGCCGCCACGTCTCCCAGGTAGACCCCTTCGGGATCGAAAACATGGAACCGGTCCCAGGGGGCGGCCTGCGACGGGGCGGCGGGCACCACCCAGAGCCGGCCTTCTTCGTCCACCCGAAGGGCCCGGAAGGCGGGCAGCACCGAGGGGAGCTCGTCGGCGGCCAGCTCCCCTCCCGCCTCGAAGAATCCCTCCATTCGGGCCAGCGCCTCCTCCCGGTCCGAATCCGTTACCGGATCGGGCTCCCACGCACGGTCCACCACCCGGAGAGTGTCTCCCTCCAGGGTGGTAAGCGCCACCTGGAACCGGTCGGTCACTCCCTGCCAGAGGCGGTGGTCCGGGGTGAGGGCGTACTGGGCCTCGGGGGAAAATGGAATGTGCTGGATATAGGGGCCGGCCTGCCGAACCTCCCGCTCCACGTGGGGGAGGGAGAAGGTGTCCACCGGCGCCAACTCCCCATCCAAGCGTACGAGCTGGAATCTGGGCGGTATTTCCCCGGGAATGATGGCCAGCTCCAGCACTCTCCCCTCATGGTCGAACCCCCAAAGGGGAGCGGGCATTCCGCCGGGCGCGGGACGGGGATGGGTTTCCACCACGGCGCCGGCGGTGTCGAAGACGGTGAAGCGGGCGTTCATGACGTCGGCTACCCACATCCGGTCCGGCCCGTCGCGGATGAGACGGAAGGGCCCCCGAAGCTCCCCGGGTCCCTCCCCCTC
>SKZC01000428.1 GCA_007127575.1 Gemmatimonadota bacterium | reverse complement strand
GGCCCTCCTCATGGGATTCGGGCGGGTGCGGGACGTCCGGCAGGGACCCGATGGGTACGTTTACGTGGCCATCGACGACCGAACCCACGGCAATCCCACCCCCATCGTGAGGCTGGAGCCGGTGCACTGAGGGACCCGGGCCACAGGGCCGTGTGAACCTCCCGCCTCAGCCCCTTGCGCTTCGTATACCCCATATATAACATATTCCTTATGAAAGGATCTAGTTATACAGAGGGGATTCGAGACCGACTGGACGCCACCTTCGCCGCCCTGGCCAACCCCACGAGGCGGGCGATCCTGGGCCGACTCGCCGAGGGAGAAGCGTCGGTCACCGAGCTTGCGGAACCCTTCGACATGACCCAGCCGGCCATCTCCCGGCACCTGAAGGTGCTGGAGGAGGCCGGCCTCATTTCCCGCAGCCGAGACGCCCAGCGACGACCCTGCCGGCTGGAAGCCGAGCCCCTGGCCGAAGCCGTCGGGTGGCTGGAGGAATACCGGCGGTTCTGGGAAGGCCGCTTTCAGCGACTGGACGCCGTACTGGACGAGATGAAGCGGGAGAGGACAGAGGACGACTCACAAGCCAAAGGAGGCACCCCCCCATGAGCGGCACTGGAAAGCTCAAGGTCACCACGCCCAGCGACCGGGAGATCGCCATGACCCGGAGCTTCGACGCTCCCCGGACCATGGTCTACGAGGCGTTCACGAAGCCGGCGGTGGTGAAGCGGTGGCTCTACGGTCCCGAGAAGTGGTCGCTGGCCGTGTGTGACCTGGATATCCGTCCCGGGGGGTCCCTCCGGTATGAGTGGCACGGACCCGATGGGGAGAAGATGGGGATGGGGGGAGAGTATCGAGAGGTGGAGCCACCCGAACGGCTCGTGTACACGGAGACCTTCGACGAGGACTGGACCGGTGGAGAGACGCTGGTGACCGTCACCTTCCAGGAGGACGGACCGGAGCGGACCACAGTGACCATGACCGTGCGCTATGCGTCGAAGGAGGCCCGGGACGGGGCCATGGGCACCGGGATGGCGGAAGGGATGGAGATGGGCTACGCACGGCTGGAAGCCCTCCTGAAGGACTCGGTAGAAGCCCGGCCGTGATCACACAGTCCACACCGCCTTCCGGAGGCCAGGGGTCCCAGCGACCCGGCGGAGGAGAGCCGCTTCAGTTCATCTGTGGCGCCGGGCAGCCGCAGGCCTGTCCCGTGCTCGGGCAGACAGGGGCGGCGGGTTGCGCTCCGGCGCCCGGGCGAGCTGGGACGGAGAGGAGAGGCTCGCTCTCCTCGGCGCCGCAGGCGGGGCATGGCTGCGCCTCCTCCCGCTGGCTGAATGAGAGGCGGCGCTCGAAGGCGGTGTCACACTTCCGGCAGGCGTATTCGTAAAGGGGCATGGGTCACCCTCGAGTCAGGGTCACGATCGTTCGTTGGGCCACTGTGTTCGGTACCCAGATCCAGACATTTCGGGTCCATGGAAGGGTAAGGTGGGCGCCCCCACGGACCACGGCTACCCCCCACCGCGCTCCCACCCCCGCCGGCTCACCGGAGGGGCGAAGCCCCCGGGCTTACTCCTTCCAGTTTTGGAGGATCTTCTCCATCTCCTCCTTGTGGTTCGTTTCGTCTACGATGAGATCCTCCAACTGCACCTTGAGGCCGGTGAGTCCCAGCTCATCGGCCTGCCGAACCCGCTTCTCGTACCGTTGGATCGCCTCCGCCTCCGCCTCCAGGGCGATCTCGAACATTTCCCGGTTGTCCCGGGTGAGCTTTACCGGCAGGGGTTCGGTGGCCGGGGTTCCACCCAGGGCCACGATCTTGTCGGCCAGAAACTCGGCGTGGGCGATCTCGTCCGGGACCTCCTTCTGGAAGAACTCCCGGATCTCGTTCCGGAAGGGACCGGTGCTGAGGCTGGCGAAGAGCTGATAGGTGATGACGGCCTGATATTCCGCAGCCAGGTCGTGGTTGAGTCCTTCGAGAAGTTCATCCATCGTGGTGGCCATATGCGTACGCTCCTGGGCATGAGGGTTCTGGGTCACATGCTTTCATGTCGCAGGGCCCCGACCTCCGCCCTGCCCCGAAAGCGGCTCCGGAGCCGAAGGAGGAGCGGGGCCAGGAGGAGTGCGGTAAGAGCGAAAAGCCCCGTTCCCACCTCCCCCCATCGTGCTACCCAGGGGAGGGTGGAGTGTGTCCGGACATTCATGGCCGTCCCCACCACCAGACCCGCACCGTCCCCCGGCGCTCGGTGCGTCACCCGCCCCTTGGGGTCCACCAGGAACGAGCCCCCCGCCGTCGCGGCACGGAGGGCCGGAACCCGGTGCTCCACCGCCCGCAAAATCAGATGGGCCTCGTGTTGGCGACGGGCCGGCCAGCCCAACCACATGGGCGCCCCCCGGGGCCCCAGAAAGGTGTCGTTGGAGGCGTTCACCAGAAGGCGGACTCCCCCCCCTTCCGCCGTTCTCGGCACCTGCCGGGGAAAGGCCACTTCCCAGCAGATGAGTGGGACCACCTCCCACTCGCCGGCCTGGAGGGTCTCGGGTCCATCTCCGGAAGCGAATCCCTGACCCGGCCGTCCCCCACCGACGGGACGCACCCCGGGGAGCCGTCCCAGGGGACCGGGAATCCCCTCCACGCCGGGAACCAGATGCCGCTTCCCGTATCGATCCCCAAGTTCCCCACCACCCTCCACCACCGTCACGGCGTTCAGGGGCCCATCTCCCTCCAGGTAGCTCCCCACCAGGAATCGGGCCCCGAGGCGGTCCGCCTCTTCCGCCAAGGCACGGCGGTATGGGGCACCCTCGGCGGCGTCCAGATAGAGGGGAACCGCAGCCTCGGGCCAGAGCACCAGCGCCACCCCCTCGGGCTTCAGCTCGGAGAGGAGGCTCCGGCCCCGCTCCAGAGCCCGGCGGGCCCGGACCGGCCGGTCTCCCAGAGGATCGGGCATGATGGGGAGCCCCAGCGCGGCCACCTGCATCCCGGGCTCCAGCTCCAGGGTGGCGTCACGGTGCAGGCTCCAGCCCATGGGTCCCGCCAACAGGAGCAGGGCCGGGAGGACGGCGGCGGGCCGAAGGTAGGGCCGAAGACCGAACCTCCCACGCCGCCCCTGGAGGAGGAGGTGCCCCAGTCCTCCGTTCACTGCCGCCAGCCATCCCGCCACCGCCAGGGCCCCGCCCAACTCCGCAGGGGCCAGAAGCCGGGGGAAGCCGGTGAGAGAGAACCCCAATCCCAGCCATGGCATGGAGAACCCCCCGAGGAGGGAGGGAATCCACTCCACCAACGTCCACACCGCAGGGAGGGCGAACCAGAGGGGAGCCCCACGTTCCACCACCAGGCGGTGGAGCACCCACCCCCCGGCTGCGGAGACCCCCGCCAGGAGCACCACCACCGCCAAGGCAGCCACGGGAGCCAGGACGGTGAACCAGAGGAATGCCCCGGGGAGCCAGTGGAGGAGGAGCCCGTGGTGAACGATGCCCAGGAGGAACCCGCCTGCCAGAGCCCTGCCTGAGCCCACGCTTCCGGCAGGAAGGCGGGCGGTCCAGACCGCCCAGGGGACCAGGGCGATGAAGGGGGGGAAAAGAAGGTGGAAGGGAGGCTGGGCCAAGACGAGGAGGAGCCCCGAGAGAGCCGCCGGGAGCCGCTCGCCTCGCGGGAGGAGGAGGGGCCGGGTCAGCCGCCCTCCTCCGGAAGCCAGCCTCGAACCATGAACTGGCCCCCAATCCGGAGCTCCAGATAGCGCAGGTTCTCCAGCACCTCGAAGCGCCCCTGACCCAGGAGCCGAAACCGCCGGTGCAGGGGGTACTCGATCCCGGCGTGGACGTTGACCCCCGCCCGGACCGAGTCCAGAAGATCCTCCACGAAGGTATCCTCCACCGCCCGGCCGCTCCCCCGCATGACGTGAGCGGTGGCGCCCAGGCCCGCGTAGGTGAAGGTGCCGAAGGGCGCCTGCCACATCATGTGAGCATCGGCATGGAGCGCCACGTCGGACCAGCGGACCTCTCCCAGGTCCACGTTCACGACCTGTCCGGATTGCTCCCGCACCAGGTCCTCCACCCGCTCCTCCAGCCGGCGGACCTCCTCACGAACCAGGGGAGAGGACCAATGGGTCACCCCCGTGACCACTCGGACTCCGGGACCGAGAAAACCCAGGTCCATCCGCACGCTCACCGAGGGAGTCGCCTCCACTCGGTTGGGATAGATGTACCCCCACTCGGCGGTGAGACCCCGGAAGGAGAGGTTCTCGTAGTCGAAATCCGCCAGATCCTGTCCCCGAAGCCCCACGGGAACGAGGGTGGAGGTCAGGACGCACAGCGCCGCCAGGAGCCCCATCCTCGACACCGCCCTCTTCATCATCCTCTTCCCTCCTCCCGTACAGGATCTCGGCCGCCGGGGGCGTCCCGGCTCAGACCGTGCTGCCCGTGGAGACCTCCTGGGCCGCCTTCCCCACTGCCGTCAACGTGGCCTCCAACTCCGAAGGACCATGAACCACCGAGATGAATCCGGCCTCGAAGGGGGAAGGGGCGAACAGGACCCCCTGCCGAAGGAGGGCCCGATGGAACCGCCCGAAGGCGTCCGTGTCCGCCTCCTTGGCGTCTTCGAAGGAGCGGACGGGCCCCTCGTGGAAGAACACGCCCCACATGGACCCATGGGCCGTCCCCGATGCCGGGATCCCGGCCGCCTGCAAAGCGTCCACCGTCCCCTGCACCAGGAGGCGCCCGTACTCCTCCAGCTCCGTGTACGGATCTTCCCGTTCCAGAAAGGCGAGCTGGGCGTTGCCCGCCGCCGTGGCTAGAGGGTTCCCGGAGAGGGTGCCCGCCTGGTAGACCGGGCCCGTGGGCGCCATCCGCTCCATGAGATCACGACGACCTCCGAACGCACCCACCGGCAGGCCGGCCCCAATGACCTTCCCCAGAGTGGTAAGGTCCGGGGTCACGCCGTAGCGGGCCTGCGCTCCCCCCAAGCCCAGACGAAAGCCCGTCATGACCTCGTCGAAGACCAGAAGGGCCCCGTGCCGCTCCGTCACCTCCCGGAGTCCTTCCAGGAAGCCCGGCTCCGGCGGGATGAATCCCGCGTTCCCCATGGCCGGTTCCAGGAACACGGCGGCGAACTCATCTCCCTGCTTCCGGAAGAGCTCCTCCACCCGGTCCAGGTCGTTGAAGGGGAGGAGGGCCGTGGTCTCCACCGCCGCGTCGGGCACGCCGGGGGAGTTGGGGAGCCCCAGGGTGGCCACCCCACTTCCCGCAGCCACCAGGAAGGGGTCGGCGTGGCCGTGGTAGCATCCCGTGAACTTGAGGAACCGGTCCCGTCCCGTGGCCGCCCGGGCCAGACGGAGGGCGCTCATGGTGGCCTCCGTCCCGGAGTTCACCAGCCGCACCATCTCCAGGCTGGGGACGAGGCGGACGAGCCGCTCCGCCATCTCCACCTCCGCCTCGGTGATCAGGCCGTAGCTCGTTCCCTCCCGAAGCTGCTTCTCCAGCGCCTCCACCACCACCGGATGGGCGTGGCCCAGAATCAGGGGCCCCCAGCTCTGCACGTAGTCCAGGTAGCGGTTCCCCTCCGTGTCTTCCACCCACGCTCCAGCCCCGCGACGAACGAAGAAGGGCTCTCCTCCCACGGAGCCGAAGGACCGAACCGGAGAGTTCACGCCTCCCGGAATGAGCTCCTGCGCTCGTTGCCACATACTCACCGTCCCCTCCCCACACTCTTGCGCCGGATCACGAGACCACTCTCCCGATGAGATCGTAGTCCAGCGCCTCCACGATCTCCACCTGGATCATCGAACCGGGCTCGATTCGCGAGCCGGCGTCCTTCCCTTCCGCTTCCGGGTGGAGGAGGTGGGTGACCCCATCCACATCCACTGCCTGACCCTCGGTCCGGGCCTGGGCCACGAAGTCCGGATCGTCGTCCTGAAGTCTGTCCACCAACGCAGGGACCACCCGGCCTTCCAGCTCCTGGTTCGCCTCGAAGGAGATCTCCCGCTGCAGCTCCATGAGACGGGAGAGGCGCTCCTCCTTCACCTCCTCAGCAAGATGACCCTCCATCTCCGCCGCCCGGGTCCCTTCCTCCAACGAGTAGGCGAAGGCGCCCACGCGCTCGAAGCGGACTTCCTGCAGGAGGTCCAGCATCTCCTGGAAATCCTCCTCCGTCTCGCCGGGGAAACCCACGATGACGGTGGTTCGGAGCGTGAGGTCGGGGATGGCGGCCCGGAGGCTTCGGACCCGCTCCTGGATCGTCTCCCGGCGCTCCGGCCTCCGCATGAGGCGAAGCAGCCGATCGCTTCCGTGCTGGATGGGCATATCCAGGTAGGGAAGGATCCGGGGGGAGGAGGCCAACAACTCCACCAGCTCGTCGCTGATCCCCGACGGATACATATAAAAGAGCCGATACCAGGGAACGTCCGTCTCCCCCACCAGGGCCCGAAGAAGGTCCGGAAGGAGGGGCGCGTCCCCCCTCCCCTCCCGTCGGGCCCGCCGCTGAAGGTCCCTTCCGTACCAGGTGGTGTCCTGGGAGATGACGTTGAGCTCCCGGACGCCGCGGGCCTCCAGCTCCCGGGCCTCCCGCACGAGCTCCTCCACGGGGTGGGAGCGGTGGAGCCCCCGCATGTGGGGGATGGCGCAAAAGGCGCAGGTGTGGTCGCAGCCCTCGCTGATCTTGAGGAACGAGGTGTGCGGCGTATCCGTGGAGAGGATCCGGAGGGGCTGCTCCATGGTGGGAACCGAGGGAGGCTCCTCGGAAAGGAGGCCCCGGGCCCGAAGCTCCGGCACCAGCTCCTGCATCTCGGTGAGCCCCATGAAGAGGTCCACCTCGGGGATCTCCGTCTCCAGCTCCTCCTTGTAACGCTGAACCAGGCACCCCACCGCCACCACCGCCTGGACGTCGCCGTCGGCCTTGAGGGAGCAGGCCTCCAAGATCGTCTCTACCGACTGTTCCTTGGCGGCCTCGATGAACCCGCAGGTGTTCACGATGACCACCTGGGCCCCTTCCACCCGACTGGACACCTGGGCTCCATGGCCCACCAGCGCGGCCATCATCCGCTCCGAGTCCACCGTATTCTTGTCGCACCCCAACGTCACGAGCCCGATCCGGGGTCCCTCATAGGGACCCGTGGGCTCGATGTGGTGCTCCACCGGTTCCACGTCGCGGGGAACCTGAGGGCGTACCGGATCGGGGGAAGTGGGGAAAACGGGGAGCTCCCGGGTGCGGAG
>SKZC01000448.1 GCA_007127575.1 Gemmatimonadota bacterium | reverse complement strand
GCACCGGAGCGCTCTGAGCCTCATGGCCAACGCCCGTATGGAGCTGTTGGGAGAGGAGGCTTGGGTCCGACCCTACCTCCTGGCCGGAGCCGGGTTCGCCCGGACGGAGCTGGGCGACATCCGGGTCCTGTTTCTACAGGAGCCCGAAGAGTTCGAGGGAGACGGAGGAGACACCTCCCTGGTCGGAAACGTCGGGGCCGGCGTGGCCGTGCCATTGAGTCCGGCGGTTTCCATCTTCGGGCAAGGCCTCTTCACTCGTGCCTTCGAGGACAACGGGGCCCTCCAGTTCACCGTCTTTCAGCTCGGGCTCTCCTTCCGGACTCAGGGAGGTCCTTAGCCATCCGGGTCAGGGTCATCCCGGGCAGGGCCCTTACGGCGTTGTGACCTCTACGGAGGTGGAGGCTTCGGCGGCCCGGCCGCTGATCTCCACGGCTCGAACGTGGGGCTCGAAGAGGCCCGGCTCATCGTAGGTGTGGGTGTTCCGGCGTTCCAGCTCCACGGCCCCCATGGGATCCAGCTCCTCCACGGTGCCGTCTCCCCAGGAGAGGGTGAGCTCCGCCAGATGCTGGCCCTGGGCCGAGATCTCCACCACGGCGGAGTCACCGAGCTGGACGACGCTTTGAACGGATTCGATGGAGACGCCCAGGTCTCTGGGCTGGCCCACCGAGTCGTCGAGGCAGCCTGCGAAGCCGGCGGCCACCACGAGAAGGGTGAACAGTCGGATGAACGTGGAAGGCACGAGAACCTCCGGGAAAATCGGGATGAGGGGCGAATACGTCCTTTAATATATACGCGGCCGCCTCTCCCTCGCCACGTCGTCCGCTTCCTCAGGGCTCTCCAGCCGCCAGGATCTGGCGAGCGCGGAGCAGGACGGGGCGATCCACCAGAGAGCCGTCCACCACCACGGGGCCTGTGGCTCCGTCCCCGGCCTCCACGACCCTCCGGGCCCAGTCCAACTCTCTCGCGGAAGGAGTGAATGTACGGTGGATGACAGCGATCTGGCCCGGATGAATCGCCAGCTTTCCCTGAAACCCTAGAGAGCGCGCCCGTCGCGCTTCCTCTCGGAGATCTTCCAGCTTCTTCGGCTCCATGTGCGGCATGTCTATGGCGGGGACCTCCCCCATGGCCGCGGCGTGCACCACCCGCGAGCGGGCGTAGAGGAGGGCTTCCCAGCTCCGGTCCGCACCCAGCTCCAAGGCCAGATCCACACCTCCCAGGATGAGGGCGCCCCGGGGGCCGGCTGCCCCTGCGATCTCGGGGGCCGCTTCCAGCCCCCGGGGGGTCTCGATGAGAGGGAGGATGGGGATTCGTGCCACCGGGGCGGAAGGCCCCTGGCTCAGGGATCGCAATACTCCGGCATCTTCCGCTTTCGGCACCAGGATACCGTGGAGTCGGGTGCCGAGTCCGCCTAACGTCTCCAGGTCCGCCATCCCCTCCGGCGTCCCGGGAGGGTTGATCCGGATGAAGAGAGGAGGGCCCTCCCGGGGATCGGGCAGTTCCTGCACGGCGGAGTCCAGGGCTGTCCGGGCGTTCCCCTTCTCAGAAGGGGGGATGGCGTCCTCCAGGTCCGCACAGATGGCGTCGGCCCCGGAAGCCAGCGCCTTGGCAAGAAGCTCCGGCCGGTTCCCAGGAAAGAAGAGGATGGAACGCATTCGGCCTCCGCCGGAGCTCACCGGAGGGTAGCCTCCATGGCCACCCCCCGATCGGGGTGGGCCACCCACAGCTCCAGGGTCTGCTCTTCTCCGGCGTCGGGGTTCCCACGGCCTTCGACCCTCACCTCTTCTCCGCTGAAAACCGGGCTCCTTCCCCGATAGGTAAAGGTCGTCGGTGCGCGGCCCAGTCGCCGCACGCCGGACTCCAGGAGAAGGAGGGCCAGAAGGGGGCCGTGCACTACCAGGTCGGGATAGCCTTCCACCTCCGTGGCGTAGGGGTGATCGAAGTGGATCCGGTGCCCATTGAAAGTGAGGGCGGAAAAGCGGAAAAGGTCCACCGGGCCCGCCTGAAAGGGCTCGCTCCAGAGGGGGTCGGGTGGAGGGGTGGGGCCGCTGGGGACGGACGACGACCTGGGAGGCGAGTCCTTCCCGGATTCACCGAACTCCGGATCCCGGTAGACGAGAGTTCGCTCTTCGTCCAGGGCGGTCCCTCGCGGCCCCGTGACCTCGATCCTCACGGTGACGAAGGTAAGGGGGCCCGACCGGCCCGACTTTTCTTGGATTTCGTGGACCCTGGACCGGAACTCGGCTTCCTCTCCCACCCTCAGGGGCTGGGCGAAGCGGATCCGGCCGCCCGCCCACATCCGTCGGGGGAGGGGGACCGGCGGAAGGAATCGGCCCTTCTCCTCGTGTCCGTCCGCCGCCAGCTCGGAGCTACGCGGTGTGGGGTTCCCGAAGAGCCAGTGCCAGCCCCAGGGAAGGGGGTCTCCCTGGCCGATGGCGGTGGGGTCCCGGTCCAGAAGAGCCAACATCCCTTGCACCGGACGGGGCGTCACCATCTCGTGAAGCGTTTGCTCCCTTCCCACCCACCGCTGCAACTCTGCTCCCACTTCTCCCGCCTCGTTCGGCTCTGAATCGCGAGTCCCCATCAGAAGGACCTGGGCATGCCCAGAACGTGCTGGCCCACGTAGCTGAGCACCATGTTGTTCGAGACCGGGGCCACCACATAGAGGCGGGCCTCCCGGAATTTTCGCTCGATCCCGTACTCCTCCGCGAAGCCGTAGCCTCCGAAGGTGTCCAACGCGGCATTCGCCGCCTCCCAAGCCGCTTCGGAAGCCAGGAGCTTGCACATGTTCGCTTCCGGACCGCAGGGTTCCTGGGCGTCGTAGAGGGCTACGGCCTCGTCTCGCACGGCTGCAGCCGCCCGGGCCTGCACGTAGGCCCGGGCAATGGGAAACTGAACCCCCTGGTTCTTCCCGATGGGCCGGTCGAAGACGATGCGCTCCCCGGCGTACCGGGTCGCTCGGTCCACGAAGTAGTAGGCGTCACCCACGGACTCGGAAGCCAGAAGGATCCGTTCCGCGTTCATCCCCGACAGGATGTGGTGGAAGCCCCGGCCTTCCTCGCCGATGAGGTTCTCTTCCGGTACCTCCAGGTCGTCGATGAAGAGTTCCGTGGTGGCGTGGTTCATCATGGTATCTACCGGACGCACTCGGATGGCATCGCCGGCTTCCCTCAAATCCACCAGAAAGGCGCTGAGGCCCCGGGTCTTCTTCTCCACCTCCTCCAGCGGGGTGGTCCGGGCCAGGAGGATCATGAGATCCGAGTGCTCCACCCGGGAGATGAAGATCTTCTTTCCGCTGATGCGGTACCCTCCGTCCACCCGCCGAGCCCTGGTGGAGATCCTGGTGGTATCCGATCCGGCGTCGGGCTCCGTCACCGCGAAGGCCTGGAGCCGAAGGCGCCCCTCGGCGATGCCCGGAAGCCAGCGACGCTTCTGCTCCTCGCTCCCGTGGCGAAGGAGCGTTCCCATCGTGTACATCTGAGCGTGGCAGGCGGCGGCATTCGCTCCGGAGCGGTTGATCTCCTCCAGGATGGCACAGGCCTCTCCCATCCCCAGTCCCCCACCTCCGTACTCCTCCGGGATGAGGGCCCCGAGAAAGCCCGCCTCCGTGAGCTCTTGCACGAAGTCTTCGGGGTAGGCCCGGTCCCGGTCCAGCTTCCGCCAGTACTCCTCCGGGTAGCGGGCACAGAGCGATCGTACGGCCTTCCGCAACTGTTCGTAATCGTCTCGATCCGTTGGCATGCGTCGAAGATGGCTCCAGGTGGGGTGAGCGGTGTCAGGGCGGGAAGATGGGCCAGGCCGATGTCGACAACAAGGTGATGGGCTGTCAGGATGACAGAGCGCGGGGGACGGAGCGGCAGGCGAGTGGACGAAATGACCGACGAACCCGGGGGTCAGGACGACGGGGCTTTTGGCCCGAATCCTGCCAGCCATCCGGTAAAGGACCGAGCAGTTGGAGAGTGGGAGGTCCAGTGTTCCGGAGTAATGTTTCTCACTTTCAGACAGGAGGTGGAGACATGCGTCGGTTCATGAGCCTTCTTGCGGTCATTCTCGTCATTCCCGCACTGGTCGGGTGCTACCGTTACTCCACCGTGGACTTCGACTCGGTGGCGCCGGGAGACGTGGTGCAGGTCCGGGTAACGCCCGAAGCGATGGATCGACTGCCGGCGTCGTTCCAGAATGGAGAGGTGATGAAGGGCGCCGTCGTGCAGCTCACCGACGACCAGCTCGTCTTGAACCGGCACCTTCCCTCGATTCCCGGGCGGTATGAGCGGATTTCGCTGGCGCACCACGAGGTGGCGGATCTCGAGGTTCGCGATCTGGATCGGACCCGCACCGGGCTCCTGGTGGCTGGCACGGCAGCCGTGGGCATTCCCGCCGTCTCCGGAATCGCCGGTGGCGCATGGGGCGCCCTGGGTGAGGTCGGTGAGGGAGCGGCCGAGCTCTTCGGCGGACTTCGCTGAACCGTCCTCGGTGGGATGGGTCACGGGGCGGTAGGCCCAGCGCTCGGGCCTCCGCCCCTTTTGTCTTTCTCGCTGCCGGCCGTGGCGCACCGCAAGGAACCTTTCGCCGCCTCCGTACTACCATGAAATCGCAGGGAGAAGACCCACGAAAGCGAGCGAAAGTCGATGCAGTTCCCCGAAGAGCTGACCTCCGTGGACAGCCCCTCGGGTTTTCCTTGAAAAGACTTGACTTCGCCGGCTTTCACCCTTACATGTAACTGTTACCGTGGGTAGTGCCAGATTTTCCCGCCAACGGTGAATGATTATTCGGCGCTGTAGCCAAAGGAGAGAGCGGTTCATGAGGCAATCTCGGGACCAGAAACTGAAGACGCCGGTGGGCGTAGCCGCAGTGGTGGCCGTCGTCGGCGTCGCCCTGGTGGTGGCGGGGGACCGGGTCGGTGAGGCGGCGGTAGCCGTGCAATCCGACGACCCGTACGTCCCCCAAGCGATGATGGGCCAGCCCGTGGGGCCTGCCGAGGCGGTGGAGTTCACCGCTGCGGAGGCCCGCGGCGTTGAGGGCGATGATGTCCCGGAGGTCTCGGACGAGGCGCTCACCCAGGTGGTCCGTCGGGTATGCGTGAGCTGCCACAACGACGCCCTCCGGACGGCCGACCTGAGCCTGCAGGACTACGCGGTGGACAAGGCGCCTGAGCGGCCCGAGACCACGGAGAAGATGATCGAGAAGCTCCGCCTGGGCATGATGCCCCCACCCGGGATCCCCTCCCCGGCCGGGGACACCATGACGGCTCTGGTGGAGACGCTCGAGCGACAGGTGGACGAGGCCGTGGCCGCCGAGCCGAACCCGGGAACCCGGCCCTTCCAGCGCCTGAACCGCATCGAGTACGAGCGGGCCATCCACGACCTCCTGGGCCTGGAAATCAACGCCGGCGAGTTCCTGCCCCAGGACACCCGGATGGCGAGCTTCGACAACATCGCCGACGCTCAGCTCCTTTCCGCAGCCCTCGTGGACTCCTATATGGCGGCCGCGGCCGAGGTCTCCCGGATGGCTCTCGGGGCACCGGAGGCCGGTCCCACCAATACTACCTATCTGCGTTCCGGCTACGCCTCGCAGTGGGATCGGGTGGAGGGCGCGCCCTTCGGTACTCGAGGCGGGATCTCGGTGACGCACAACTTCCGGGCCGATGGGGAGTACCGGTTCCGGATGACCTTCGAGAACACCACCACTGGCGGACACGTGGGGAGCACGATCCAGAACGAGGACCTGGAGATCTCCATCGACGGAGAGCCCCGGGCGGTGATGAAGGTGGATCAGTGGATGCACTCGTCGGACCCCCACGCGGTTCAGATGGAGTCCGAGCCCCTCTTCATCGAAGCGGGCCCCAAGCGCGTTTCGGTGGCCTTCATCAACCTGTATGACGGGCCGGTGGAGGACCTTCCGTCCCCCCACGACTGGAGTCTGGCCGACCGTCGGATCGGTGCGGGCGGGTACGGGATCACTCAGTTCACGCACCTCAAGGACGTGACCATCAACGGGCCCCACAACGTGACCGGGGTCTCCGAGCATCCCGTGCGTGAGCGAGTCTTCACCTGCCGTCCGTCCTCCGAAGCGGAGGAGGAAGCCTGCGCCGCTCAGATCCTGGAAGAGCTGGCTGAGCGGGCCTATCGCCGGCCCGTTCAGGACCACGAGCTGGCCGACCTCATGTCCTTCTATGAGTTGGGCTACGCCGACGGCGGATTCGACCTCGGAGTCCGGACGGGACTCCAGGCGATCCTGGCCAGCCCGGACTTCATCTTCCGGTTGGAGCGGCCCGCCGACGAGGCCGAGGTGGAGGAGGGCATTTACCGCATCAGCGACTGGGCCCTGGCTTCTCGCCTCTCGTTCTTCCTCTGGGGCTCCCCCCCGGATGAGGAGCTTCGGGAAGTGGCCCGAGAGGGGGAGCTTTCCGACCCCGACGTCTTGGAAGAGCAGACCCGGAGGATGCTACAGGACGAACGGGCCGAAGCGTTGGCCACTCGGTTTGCTTCACAGTGGTTCCGTCTCCACGATCTGGAGCACCTGAACCCCGACGCCCGCCAGCAGTGGTTGGAGGAAAGGTGGCCCGCAATTCTGCGCACCGCACGCGCCAAGAATGCATGGATCCTGTTCGGAGACGAGGTCAGTTTCGCGCAGTGGGGCTCGCTGGGCTACACCTGGGCGCGCCAAGGCCAACAGCCGGTGGTCAAGACCTCCGGCAAGCGCAAAGGGTACAAGGTCTTGGGCGTCATCGAGTTCTTCTCGGGACGCTTCTTCTCGCAGACCTTGACGGAACGCTTCAACTCTGAGTCGTACCAAGCCTTCCTCTCCTACGTGCTGGCCCAGACCGACCGCACGGTGATTCTGATTCAGGACGGCGCACGTTACCATACCAGCCGCAGCATGCGTGACTTCTTCGCCGCTCACGCAGATCGCCTGATCGTCTATCAGTTGCCGTCCTACTCGCCAGACTACAACCCGATTGAGTTCCTGTGGAAGCAGACCAAGCAGCGGGCCACCCACAACCAGTACTTCCCACAGTTCGACAAGTTGATGGCCTCCGTCGACGAAGCCTTGGCCTACTTCGCGCAGCAGGCGGCAACCATCAAGAACCTGATGGGCGGCTACTTACAGTCCTTGGAGCTCGTCCCAGCCGCCCCGGATGTCCAAAACATTATCTGAACATCTATAGAACATCTGTCCTGGGGAGTTTCACTTTGCCGAAAATGGGGAATTATTCATTGCCCTTGACACT
>SKZC01000348.1 GCA_007127575.1 Gemmatimonadota bacterium | reverse complement strand
GGGCCGACAACGGGGCCCCGTACCTCCAGTGGGCACTGATCTCCTCCCCCCACCGCTGGTACGCCCACCCATCCGGCGCAAAAAACAGCGGATCGAAGAAGTAGTGCACCACGATGAACGCCACCGCCCGCACCCCTAGGGCCGCCAGCACCAATCCCCACAACCAACGCCGGGTCCGGTTGTTCGTCTCCAAGGTGAGGAAGAGGTGGGTGAGGCCCAGGAGGAGGAGGACCAGGAGGGTGAGGGGCACCACCACTCCGGGATCCTGCACCAGGACGAACCCCAGGATCACCCCCCCCGCCGCCAGGAGTACGGCCAGGGGGATGAGGGGGTTCGCTCCGTTCCGTCCGGGTCTGGACATGGTTCCTATGGTCCGTGCTGTGAGGCCTCTCCCTCGCCTCCGGGACGGGTGCTCATGAGCCCCGCCATCCCCAGGAGGAGCCAGACATGGCGGAAGTCCTCCACAGCGGCGCCCACTCCGTGGAGGGCCACGGCGGCCAGCGCGGCCAGAACGGCCACTTTCCCGCGTCCGAGCCTTCCGGGGATGGCTGCCAGGCGGTACACCACCATCCCCACCCCCGTGCCCACCAGAAAGAGCCCCACCAGGCCGAATTGTCCCACCACGCTGAGATATACGGAATGGGCGTCCCAGAGGGCAAACCCTCGGATCCCTCCTTCCGGCCCCCAGGTCTCGGCCAGGAAGGGCGCCGCTCCCACTCCCAGCAGGGGGGCTTCCAGCACCGCCTGGGTGGCGGACGCCCAGATCCGGGCCCGGAGGCCGTCGGTGGTGATGGAGAGGGGCCCCGTGCGGAGCTCCAGGGGCACGAGCATGCCCAGGAGGGTCCCTCCGGCCATCAGGAGGCCCAGCGCCCCGGCGACGCCCGCCGCCGCCCTCCAGGGGATCCCCTGGATCCCGGTGTCGGGACCTCGCTCCCGCACCGTCCGAACGGCCCAGAACACCATGAGGATCCCGGCTCCGACCCACGCGGAGCCGAAGGTGAGGAAGAGGGTGAGGGCCAGCAGCAGGGCCCCGGCCCGTGCGGCTCCGGGGATCTGCTCCCGAAGCACGGGCCAGCGGGCCCAGAGGAGGGCCGCCGTCACCACCAGGAAGTCGCCCAGGAGGTTGGGATGGAGGAAGGGCCCCCGGGGGCGGGGAAAGGGAAGGCCGTGGACTGCTCCTGCGAAGTACAGGGCCCGCTCCGTAGCCACCGGGGCCCATCCCAGCATCCCAGCCACCCAGGCGGCGTAGAGCCAGGTGAGGGCCAGAGTGGCCCCTACGAGCCAGGCGTCCGCCACACGCTCCCACGGGATTCCGCTCCTGGCCACCACCCACGCTCCCAGCCCCAGCGCCACGTACGCTCCCCCCTTTGCTGCGGCGAAGCCGGGATGATAGCCCCAGAGGCCACTGAGCGCCGCCCAGAGCCCAAAAAGGGCCAGGACGAGGTAGGGGAGGGCCTGGGCCGCGGAGAAGCTCCAGGCCCCCTTGGAGCCGTCCCGGAGGGCGCTCCACAGCCCCATGCCCACCAATCCCGCCAGGAGGAGGTCCGAGGCGTTGGCCATGGCCCCGGCTACGGAGAATGTGGCCAGGTGGCTCAGGGGGAGAAGCGCGACGTAGACGAGAACCACCGCCTCCAGCCCCCGTGGGCCTCCTATCATGTCAGCCTCACTTCTCCGCCCACTGGGCCACCGCCCGGGCCAGCCCTTTCGCAGTGTGCTCCACCGCCACCACCTGCACAGGAAGCCCGGCCCGGCGGGCCGCTTCCGCCGTCACCGGCCCGATGGCCGCTGCGGCGAACCCCGGGGGAACCTTCCAACCGCGTCCCGCGCCTTCCACGAAAGCTCGAACCGTGGAGCCCGAGGTGAAGGTCACCACATCCACCTCGCCCCGGCTCACCTGTTGGGCCAGCTCCCGGCCGGCGTTCCGGTCCGGAAGGGTGCGGTACGCTTCCACCACGTCCACCTCGGCGCCCCGGGCCCGGAGCCCGTCGGGAAGGACGTCCCGGGCCTGCTCAGCCCGAGGGAATAGGACCCGGAAGCCCAGAAGCTCCCCCGGAGCGGGTCCCCCGGCCCCTCCCCCGGGAAGGTCTCCCTGCTTCCGCTCCCGTCCGGCGCCAGGGGTCCCGTAGCGCTCCACCAGCTCTTCCAGGAACGCCTCTGCCACGAACTCCTGGGGCACCAGGTCCGGCTCCCTTCCCAACGCCGTCACGGCCTGGGCGGTGGCGGTGCCGATGGCGGCCACGGCGGGCCCCCGGGGAAGCACGCTTCGTCCCCGACGCCCCAACGCCTCCCCCAGGGCCTCCACGGCCCCGGCGGAGGTGAAGAGGATGAGGTCCCACCGGCGGGATTGGGAGACGAGCTGCAGGGCGGCCACGTCCAGAGGCTCCGGATCCTCCGGGGGTGCAATGCGGATGAGTGGACAATGGACGGGCTCGAACCCCAGCTCTGCCAGCAAGCCCGCCAGCCCATCGGCACGCTCCTCGGGCCGGGTCACCGCCACTCGCAGCCGGCGCCTCCCGGAGGCGTCGGCACCGGCGGATGCAGAAGAGCCCTCGCCGCCCGTCGGGGGCTGCGAAGGCTCTTCGCTTCGATCCGGGACCCTCCCGTCGAAGACGTCGTTCACGTCTCCTGCACGGCGGGGGGCAGATCGGGCTCCGGCTCCACCTTGGGCGCCTTCCGGATCTTCCCGGCGGAGATGCACGAGGTGCAGACCCGCACCCGACGGCGGCGACCCTCATCGTCGATGATCTTGGCCCGTTGCAGGTTCGGGAGCCAGCGCCGCTTCGTTTTGTTGTTCGCGTGACTCACCCGGTTCCCCGTGGAGGGGCCCTTGTCGCACACGTAGCATCTTCTCGCCATGGATCTATACCCTCGGTTCCGCTCCGGCCCTCCCCGGAAGATCAGTTCTGGGCCGGGTCCGTGTTCTCGTCTTCGGCGGGCTCGGCGTCCACGCTCGTCACTCCATCCGCCTCCACGAAGTACTCCTCCTCAGCCACCCGCTCTCGATCCTCGTCGCTGTCGAACACCCCGTCGGCCTCCCAGGCGTCCAACACGGAGTCGGACATCATGTGGAGGAACCCGGTGACGAGGGCCTGCTGGCCTTCACCCACTCCCACCCCTTCGTCCACCAGTTGCCGAGGGATGCGGACCAGGAGCTGGGCCTCCTCCGCGTCCTCCGGATCATCCACGTCGTCGTTGACTTGCTGTCCGGTGGGATCCGAGGCCCAGAAGGCGTTCAGGCCCAGTCGGTCCCCTACCGTCACCCCGGTGAGGCGGATCCGCTCGTCCTCGAAGAACATGGGATTCTGGAGAAGCGCGTCGATGAAGGTGTCCGCCGCCGGCTCCTCTACCTCCTCGTCCACGGCGATTTCCGTGGGTTCCGCGTTGGAGTAGAGCCAGAAGAGGAAGCCACCAATCGCCAGCACGGCGAAAAGCTTGAGTGGCAGAACGAGCGTGTCTGCGGTGGTCCGCTGAGCCATAGTCGGGTCGTCCCTCGGTTCGTTTGAGCACCCCCCTTGGGGGGATCAGGATTCGGTCCGTTCCACCAGCTCGATGAGCGCCATCTCCGCCGCGTCCCCCTTCCGGTGCCCCAGCTTCAGGATCCGGGTGTAGCCACCGGGCCGGTCCCGGTAGCGGGGTGCGATGTCATCGAAGAGCGTCCCGAGGACCTGTCGGTCCTGGATCTTTCTCGCCGCCAGGCGACGGGAGTGTACGTCCCCCCGACGCGCCAGCGTGATGAGGCGCTCCGCGTAGGGACGAAGCTCCTTGGCCTTGGCCTCCGTCGTCTCGATCCGCCCGTGGCGGAAGAGGGAGGTGGCCATGTTCCGGAGCGTGGCCTTCCGATGGCTTGGGCTCCGGGAGAGGTTTCGACCCTTCTTGCGATGCCGCATTGGTTATCGAGTCCTGGCTTATGCTTTTGAACGTACCGATATATCAGTCGAGGACGCCGTTGTCTAATCCGAGGTGGTGGCGAGGGTCACTCGCCGGCCCCGTCAGCCACCGGCTCACTTTCGCTCTCCACCAAGAAGAGGCTGCCGTCGTCCCCCTTGGTGACCTTCATCCCGAAGCGGAGATCGTGCTCCGCCAGGAAGTCCTGGATCTCCTTCAGGGACTTCTTCCCGAAGTTCTCGATTTCCAGCATCTCCTCTTCGGTCCGCTTCACCAGATCCCCCAACGTCTCGATGCTCTCCTTCTGGAGGGAGTTCCGCGACCGAACGCTCAGCTCCGCCAGATCCTCGATCTTCGTGGCGAAGAGATCCTGGACCTCTTGTGGGAGCTCCACACCCGCCACCCCGTCGGGCTCAGGCATCCCGCCCGTGCCGAAGAAGAGGGGGTACTCCAGGTGACGACGGAGAAGCTCCGAGGCGATCCCGATGGCCTTCCCGGGCTTCAGCGAGCCGTCCGTCTCCACCATGAGGGTGAGCTGGTCAAAGTCGGTGCGCTGCCCCACCCGGGTCTCCCGGACGGCGAAGTTGGCCCGCCGAACCGGGTTGTAGATGGCGTCGATCCGCACCAGATCCACCGGCGCTCCCTTGGGGAGGGGGTGGTCGTCGGCCAGCACCAGTCCCCGGCCTTTGTTGGCCCGGAGCTCCATGTGGAAGTCCTTGTCTTCCTGCAGGGTGAGGATGTGGTGATCCGAATCCAGAACCTTCACCCCGGCCTTGCCCTGGACGGCCCCGGCGGTGACGGGGCCGGCCTCGGACGCGGTGACCTCCAGGATCACGTCGTCCACATCCTCGTCCAGAACCAGGACCAGCGATTTCAGGTTCTGGATGACCTGGTGTACGTCCTCCGCCACTCCCGGGATGGTCTGGTGCTCGTGCACCACCCCTTCGATCCGGAACGCCCACACGGCGGTCCCCTGAAGGGATGCCAGAAGAGCCCGACGGATGGAGTTGCCCAGCGTGTGGCCGTATCCCCGCTCCAGCGGTTCCACGACGAACTCCCCCGAACGTCCGTCCTCGGAGAGGCGGACCTCTTCGACGCGCTCGGGAAGTACCAGTCCGGTGAGATCGATTTCCAAGGGTTTGCCTCCGAAGGTGTCGCGTTACTTCGAGTAGAGCTCGACGATGAGCTGCTCCTGCACCGACATGGGGATGTCGTCCCGGGTCGGCGTGCGGAGAACCCGGCCCACTCGGGCCTTCTCATCCAGAGCCAGCCATTCCACCAGGTCCGGACGCGTCCGGGACTCCAGGCTCCCCTGTATCACGGCCAGGTCCTTCGACTTGTTCTTTACGGCGATATCATCGCCCGTCCGAACGTGATAGCTGGGGATGTCCACCACCCGTCCGTTCACCGCCACATGCCGGTGTCGCACGAGCTGTCGGGCCTGGCTCCGGCTGGCGGCGAGCCCCAGGCGGAAGAGGACGTTGTCCAGCCGCGTTTCCAGCGAGACCAGCAGGTTCTCACCCGTGATCCCGGGCCGCTCCGCAGCCTTGCGGAAGAGGTTCCGGAACTGCTGTTCCTGGAGCCCGTACATCCGCTTCACCTTCTGCTTCTCCCGAAGCTGGAGGGCGTAGTCCGACTGTTTCCTCCGGCGTGCTTGTGCCGGGCCGTGTTGACCCGGGGGATAGCCCCGGCGCTCCACCGGACACTTCTCGGTGTAGCATTTCTGGCCCTTCAAAAAGAGCTTCTGCCCTTCCCGGCGGCATAGCTTGCAGACCGGTCCCGTATAGCGTCCCATTCAGATCAGCTCGTTCCGTCGGTGGTCGGGTCCACGAGTTCTCGCATGTGCCGTTACACCCGCCGCTTCTTCGGGGGCCGGCACCCGTTGTGGGGAAGAGGGGTCACGTCCTGGATGGAGCGAACCGTGAGTCCGGCGCTCCCCAGAGCCTGGATGGCCGATTCCCGTCCGGAGCCCGGTCCCTGGACCCGGACGTTCACCCGCCGCACCCCCATGCCGTAGGCCTCACGACCGGCCTCCTCGGCTGCCACGGTGGCGGCGAAGGGCGTGGACTTCTTCGAGCCCTTGAACCCTGCCTTCCCAGCGCTGGACCAGGTGATTACATCGCCGTTGGAGTCCGCGATGGTGATGATCGTGTTGTTGAAGGTGGCCGTGATATGGGCTACGGCCTCCGACTCCACGACCTTCTTCTTCGTCCGCTTCCGGCCCGCCTGGGCCTTCTTTCCTTTCGCCACGGCGTCCTTCCTTCCCCTGATGAAACGTTTCCCTCGGATTGAACCGGTCTCGTCACGGCGTGCCGGCGACCCGGTGAATGGCGAGGCGGCCCCTTCAATGCAGAAAGAGCGCCGCCTCCCCGCCCGGGGGAGGCGGCGGCCGGTACCGCTCCCGGGTTACTTCCGGGGTGGAGCCTTCTTTCCGGCGATGGCCCGACGCTTCCCCTTATGGGTTCGGGCGTTCGTCTTGGTCCGCTGTCCGCGCACCGGCAGACCCCGGCGGTGCCGAAGTCCCCGGTAGCACCCAATGTCCATGAGCCGCTTCACGTTCATGGACTTCTCGGTCCGGAGCGAACCCTCCACCTTGTAATTGGACTCGATCTCCCGCCGGAGACGGTTTACGTCCTCGTCGGTGAGGTCCTGCGTCCGCATCGTCGGGTCCACGCCGGCGGCCTCCACGATCTCCTGAGCCCGGGAGTGGCCGACCCCATAGATGTAGGTCAACGCCACCACGATCCTCTTGTTCCGCGGGAGATCCACCCCTGCGATCCGTGCCATGCTTACGTCCCGTGCTGCGGGTCGATGCCGTCAGCGAGCCTCATCCCTGCCGCTGCTTATGGCGGGGATTGCGCTTGCAGATGATCCGGACCACGCCCTTACGCCGGACCACCTTACAGTGCTCGCAAATCGGTTTGACGCTTGTCCGTACCTTCATGAGAACTCGTCCGTTCGTTCGTTGCAGAGCTAGCTATTATAACTGGAGCCGGCTACCCGTTCAACCGCTCGGGTGAGGATCCGCGGCCCATCTCCGGTCACCGCCACGGTGTGCTCGAAGTGGGCGGAAAGGGTGCGATCCCGGGTCACCACGGTCCAGCCGTCGTCCAGCGTTTCGATTCGGTCCGTACCCACGGCGATCATGGGCTCGATGGCCAGCACCAGCCCCTCCCGCAGGGGAGGGCCCTGGCCCTTCCGGCCCAGGTTCGGCACCTGCGGATCCTCGTGGACCTTCCGTCCGATGCCGTGTCCTACCAGGTCCCGGATGATGTGGAAGCCCGTGGGCTCCACCGACTCCATGACGGCGGCGCCGATGTCGCCCACATCGTTCCCGGGAAGCGCCGCG
>SKZC01000177.1 GCA_007127575.1 Gemmatimonadota bacterium | reverse complement strand
CGCCGGGGCCCATCAGGCCCGCCTCGTGGTCTCCATGCTCCGGCGACCCCACGATGCCGCCCCCCTCTTGGCGCTAGCCCGGGATCGACCCGTCGTCGTTCGCACGACGGACCCGGAAGACGATGCGTGGGTGGAGGAGCGAGGTGGGGTTCCCGTGTCCTATTCGGAGGCCGGGGCCTCCGACTTCCTCAGGTGGTTCCAGGAAGAGGAGGCGACGGCCGTATCCTGACCCGTCGCTGACGGCGGACGGTGCGGCAGCCCTTGATCGCCCCCGGACGGCCCGTGTAGCTTCCCGCCGCGGCGGACCCCCTACACGAGTTCCCCAACCATCAAGGAGTCCCATGAGCGATTCTTCCGGCGGTCGCACCGGCCCATTCCTGCAGGAGGCGGACCGCTACAGCGCCCACAACTACAAGCCCCTGCCCGTGGTTCTGGACCGGGGGGAGGGAGTCTGGGTCTGGGACGTGGACGGGCGCCGGTACCTGGACATGCTCGCCGCCTACTCGGCCCTCAACCAGGGACACCTCCACCCCACCATCATCAACGCCGCGCGGGAACAGATGGAACGCCTCACCCTCACCTCCCGGGCCTTCCACAATGACCAGATGGGTCCGTTTCTCCGTGAGCTCTGTGACGCCATGGGATACGAAAAGGCTCTTCCCATGAACACCGGGGCCGAGGCGGTGGAGACGGCCATCAAGTTGGTCCGCAAGTGGGGCTACGAGGTGAAGGGGGTCCCTGACGGGAAGGCCGAGATCATCGTCTGTGACGGAAACTTCCACGGCCGAACCACCACCATCGTGGGCTTCTCCTCCGAGGAGGAATACCGGGAAGGATTCGGGCCCTTCACCCCGGGTTTTCGCCGGGTACCGTACGGGGACGTGGAGGCGTTTCGGGAAGCCGTGAGTCCCAACACCGTGGGCTTTCTCATGGAGCCCATCCAGGGGGAGGGGGGCGTGGTGGTGCCCCCGGAGGGATATCTTCGGGAGACCAGGGAGATCTGCTCCGAGCATGACGTGCCCTTCATCGCCGATGAGATCCAGACGGGGCTGGGGCGTACCGGCCGGCTCCTCTGCTCCCAGTGGGAGGAGGTCCGGCCCGATGTGGTGCTCCTGGGGAAGGCCCTGGGCGGAGGGGTCTATCCCGTCTCCGCCGTTTTGGCTGACGATGAGTACATGCAGGTGTTCCGTCCCGGCGACCACGGCTCCACCTTCGGCGGAAATCCCTTGGGCGCTGCGGTGGGCCGTGCCGCCCTCCAGGTGGTCCTGGATGAGGACCTCTCAGGGCGGGCGGCGGAGCTCGGGAACTGGCTCATGGACGAGCTTCGGGGCATGAAGTCACCCCATGTGGACCACGTCCGGGGGAAGGGGCTCATGGTGGGGGTGGTGATCCGGGAGAGCTCGGGCCCGGCTCGGCCCTTCTGCGAAGCCCTGCGGGACCGAGGGATCCTGGCCAAGGAAACCCACCGTCAGGTGATTCGCTTCGCTCCGCCCCTGGTGGTGGAAAAGTCCACGCTGGAGGAGGCGCTCCCGGATATCGCGGCGGTTCTCAGCGCCTGAGGAGGAGGGGCGTCACCACTCGATCTCACCCTTCTTTGAGGTGTCCACCTGCTCCGCCTCCCCGTCCCCCAACAGCACGTCGTCGATCTGGGAGTAGAGGAACTCCTGGGACTTTCGGTCCCGTGGGTCCAGGCCGTAGTGGTTGATGAGGAGGGTCTGGTGCTGGAGCCACTCGCCCCAACAGTTCCGGCAGATCTGCTCCACGATCCGCTCTCCTCGCTCCCCTTTGAACGGGGGTCGCTCCAGGCGGGGTGCATCTTCCTCGCATCGACGGCATCGCACGGTACTCACCGGACCCTACCTCCTTGATTTCGATCCCCTTCCCCCGGTAAGGGGTCAGGCTAGACTCACCTTTCGAGCTTCTATAAATTCAGAGTCTTCCGTGCGTGGCCTACACGGGCCCACACGGGTGGTTTCCACACGTGGCTGAGATGACAATCATGCTGAGCAAGAAGCAGCTCGAGCATATCGAGAAGCGGCTCCAGGAGGAGCGAAAGAGGGCGCTTCGCTCCCTGGGTCTGTGGGGTCAGATGGCCAAGGCGGATCGCGAGTCCCACGACTCGGATCTGGCGGCCTACACGGACCACATGGCGGATCAGGGCACCGAGTCCATGGAACGGGAAAAGGCGGCGCTCTTCGCCACCAAGGAGGGACGCTACCTGTACCGGATCGAGGAGGCCCTCCGGCGCCTCTACAACGATCCGGAGAACTTCGGTGCGTGTCACACCTGCGGTGCGGAGGTGGGGTTCGAGCGTCTGGACGCCCTTCCCCATGCCCGGTACTGCATCGAGTGTAAGAAAAAGGAAGAGTTGGTCTGAACGGGTAGGCGTCTTCGACACCCACCCGTCCGGACCCAGGGCTCCTCAGCTCACCTTCTCTTCTTCCTCCTCCTCCTCCTCTTCCTGGTGGATGGGGCTCGTCTCCCGCCACAACTCTTCGATCTGATTCCGGATGTCCCGGATCTTTTCCTCCACAGGCTGATCCTGCAGGTGGTACCGGGCGGCGCTCAGCGCCCGATACGCACGCCAGAGCGCAGACGATGCCGGTGTCTGCTCGTGGCTCCGCCGTTTCTCGCCCCGAACACGGGCCAGCACCCAGTCCGTCATCTCTTCGTCCAGGAGCATCACGTCCCCGTCGGACTTGGACTCCTGATCCACGAACTTCTGGAGCTTCTTCTTGAAGCTCTTGGGTACCCCTGCCACCACGTAGACGGACAGGTCATCCCTTTGAAGCAGTTCCGCAGCCATGCGACCTCCGTGTCCGGATGAACAACTTCCAGTGAGTGGTTCTCGTCAAACCTGCGCCAGGAGCTCCGAGCCCAGGACCCCTACCTGCCATCGCCGGATCCCCGGGGTTTCCAGCAGTTCGTCCACACTCCGGGGTGTCCGTCGGGCGATCTCCCTCAGGAGGTGGTTGGGAAGGAGCACCCCCCGCTCCACCTCCAGCTCCTGGGCCACCCGGTTGCGGACCTCCTTCAGGCTCCGCATGCGATCCTCCTCGTCGGGGTCGGGGCGTTCACGGCGAGGTGCAGACGGCTTCGGGTACGGTCGGAGCCTGTCCTCGGGAAGGCGGTCCACCTCCTGCAGCCGCTCCAGAAGGTCCGATCCCCACTCTCGGGCCGCCGCCGACGGGAAGCCTCGGAGGCCGGCGAGCTCCTCCACACTTGCGGGGCGCTCCTCCACCACTCGAAGCAAAGCCTGGTCCTGGGCTACCCGGAAGGGTGCCCGGTCACGCTTCCGGGCCACGGCGTCCCTCCACTCCAGCGCCGCACGCAGCAGCGCCACATCCCGGGGCGGGAGCGCCTTTGCCTTGGATACCCGAAGAACTGGATCCTCGGGCTCGCCCTCCTGATATCGAATCCCTTCCTGTGCCCTGAACTCCTCTCGGGCCCACTCCATGCGACCTTTCTTCTCCAGCTCTTCTCCCAGACGGTCCCGGAGTCGGTGGAGGTGGAGCGTGTCCTGGGCGGCGTACTCCAGCATCTCCTCCGGCAGCGGTCGCTGAGCCCAGTCGGCGCGCTGGTACTTCTTGGAGACCTGGACCCCCAGGTAGCGGTCCAGGAGATTGGAAAGGCCCGGCGCCGGGATTCCCAGTAGGCTGGCGGCGATCTGCGTATCGAAGAGGCCCCGGACCCGGATGTCCAGGTCCCGGTCCAGAAGCCGGATGTCGAAGTCGGCTCCATGCATGACCACCTCCTGGGACGGTGGCGTCACTGCGGTGGCCAGGATCTCGGAAGGGTCGAAGGCCAGCGGATCGATGAGGAAGGTCTCACCGTTCGCCGAGCTCGAGGCCGGCACCGTCACCTGCACCAAACAGATCTGATCGGTGTAGCGGTGGAAACCGGCGGCTTCGCAGTCCAGGGCGATGGATTCCGCCTCGCGGAGGATCCGGGTCAGTTCCTGGGTCTGTTCTGGTGTCTGGACGTAGCGGATCCCCAAGTCTGGGGCCTCCCGAGGCATGACGTTGCGGTCCGGCCGATGCGGGTTCCCGACCCTCGCCGGGACCTCCCCTCCTCTGGGCTCACTTGCGGAGGGCCATCAGTATTCAGAAATAGCAAATACTCGCCGAAACCCCGGAAGTTCCATGTCCTTCGCCGGTTTCCACCCCCATCGTTACAGAACTTCCGTCGGACCCGCCTTGCCAGGGGTGTGGGGGCGAAGACAGGTTTGACTCTTGCTTTCGGGCCGGACGGGCCCGTGGCATCCCCTGAAGCGAGGAATACATGCTCCGAACCAAAGTGGTCTGCACCCTGGGGCCTGCCACGTCCACCCCTGAGGCGGTGGAGGCGTTGGTTCAGGCCGGGATGGATGTGGCTCGGCTGAATCTGTCCCACGGCGACCACGAATTCCACCGCTCCAGCATTCGCAACGTCCGGGCGGCGGCCCGGGAGAAGCGACGGCCCGTGGCGATTCTGGCCGACCTCCAGGGACCCAGGATCCGGGTGGGGACGTTGGCGGAGCCTGTGGAGCTGATGGAAGAGGGAGAGGTGGTGTTCGCACCGGAGGACCTGGTGGCGCCCGGCGAACTTCCCACCACCTACGCGGACTTGGCTCGGGACGTGGAGGTGGGGGATCGGCTTCTCCTGGACGACGGGCTGCTGGAGCTGGAGTGCATCGAGGTTTCTGACCTCCGTAGTCGCTACAGGGTGCTCCGAGGCGGGACGCTCAAAAGCCATAAGGGGATGAACCTCCCCAGCGCCCACATCCGAGCTCCCAGCGTCACCGAGAAGGACCTGGCCGACCTGGAGTTTCTCCTGGACGAAGGGGTCGAGTTCGTAGGCCTCTCCTTCGTTCGGACCGCCCAGGACGTGCGGGCCGTGAAGGAGCGAATAGATGGGCGGGCGCTGGTGGTGGCCAAGGTGGAAATGGCCCGGGCGCTGGACACCCTGGAAGAGATCCTGGCCGCCACCGACGCCGTCATGGTGGCCCGGGGAGATCTGGGCGTGGAACTCCCGTTCGAACAGGTGCCCTTGGCCCAGAAGAGGATCATTCAGCTCGCCAATTTCCATGGCCGACCGGTGATCACCGCCACCCAGATGCTGGAGTCCATGATTGACCACCCCCGGCCCACTCGGGCCGAGGCATCGGACGTGGCCAATGCCGTCCTGGACGGGACGGATGCCGTCATGCTCTCCGGTGAGACGGCGGTGGGGCGCTATCCCACCGGATCCGTGGACGCCATCGTCCGGATCGTCAGGGAGATCGAATCCAAGGGGGTTTTGGCCGCCGGTCCGCGTTACCTGAGTCGCGACATAGATCCGGCTCGAAGGGGGGCGACCCCTCGAGAGCACGCCGTAGCGGCGGCCACGGTGAATTCGGCACGACAACTGAGCGCTCCGGCCCTCCTGGTCATTACCCGAAGCGGCTTCTCGGCTCGGCTCGTCTCCAGCTACCGCCCTCCGGTGCCCATCTTCGCCGTCTGCACGGATCCCCGAACCTATCGGCAGCTCACTGCGGTCTGGGGTGTCTGGCCCCTCCTCTCTCTCAACGAGGAGGTGAGCTACGAGTCCCTTTCGGAGTTCGGAAAGGGCCGGGTCCGGGAGCTGGGCTACGGGGAAGAGGGGGATTCGGTGGTGGTCACCGCCGGATTCCCCTTCCACCAATCGGGAACCACGAACACCATGCGGGTGGAGCACCTGTGAGGTCGGATCGGACCCGGGTGCGTGGTCCTGGCGGGTCCAGGTGAGGCTCACCTTTCTGGGCACCGGCACCTCGTTTGGAGTTCCGGTGGTGGGGTGCGAGTGTTCCGTTTGCACCTCGGCCGACCCTCGGGATCAGCGCACGCGTCATGGCGCCGTCGTGGAGCTCGGGGAAGAACGACGGCTTCTGGTGGATACCCCTCCGGAGCTCCGGCTCCAGCTCGTGCGCTCCGGGATCAAGGGAGTGGACGCGGTCTGGTACACGCATCTCCACGCCGATCACGTCCACGGGATCGATGATCTCCGAATCTTCACCGTCCGCTCGAAGCGCGCCTTCCCCGCATACGTCCCGGAGGGGGCGTTGGAGGGCCTTCACCAGCGGTTTTCGTACATCTTCGACCCTAGAGTCCAGCCGTCCAGGGGATCGTCCAAGCCCTCCATTCACCTCCATCCCATCCGCCGAGGGACTCCCCTAGAGGTTCTGGGCCGGACCTTCACCCCGGTGGCCGTGCCCCACGGCCCGGTCACCGTTTTCGGTTTCCGCGTGGGTTCATTGGGCTACGTTACAGACGCAAAACGCCTCCCCGACCCGGCTCTGGAGACGTTGAGGGGCGTTCGCATCCTGGTTCTCAACGCCCTGTGGTTCGGGAACCCCCACCCCACCCACTTCAATGTGGAGGAGGCGGTGGAGGCGGCTCGGAAGGTGGGGGCGGAGCGGACGTTTCTCACCCACATTACCCACCGAGTACGGCACGAGGAACTGGTGGCCAGGCTTCCCGACGGGGTGGAGCCGGCGTTCGACGGCTTGAAGGTGGAGATCCAAGAGGAGGCGACGAAATGACTGAGCGGAGTTCCGACCTGCCCCGCGTCACCCTTGATTTCGGTAACGTGATGGCGCCGCACCTTCCCCGGGGCGGTATCGAGCCGGAAGCGCTGAAGGGGCCGCTGGGTGAACGCTTCCAGGACGCCCACCGAGTCGTGGAGGAGGACCGCAAGGCCGGCCGCCTGGGGTTCCTGGACCTTCCGTATCAGCGGGATACACTGGCCACGGTGAAGGAGGTGGCCGACTCGTTCGGACAGTGGTTCGAGGATCTCCTGGTCCTGGGGATCGGCGGCTCGACCCTGGGAACGCTGACACTTCGAGACGCCCTCCTGGGGCCCGTGTGGAACGAGCTCGACGGGGAGGCCCGGGACCACTTTCCTCGACTTCACGTCCTGGAGAATCCGGATCCGGACCACGTCGCTGTGGTGTTGGACCATCTGGACCCCCGGAAGACGCTCTGCAACGTGGTGAGCAAATCGGGATCCACGGCGGAGACCATGGCCCAGTACCTGGTGGTGGAGGAGCGCTTGCAGGCGGTCCTGGGAGAGGAGAGAGCCCGCGGCCATCTCCTTTTCACCACCGACCCGGTCCGAGGGGACCTGCGGCATCTGGCCGAGACCCGGGGCATTCCGGCTCTTCCCGTTCCCGAGAACGTGGGAGGGCGGTTCTCCGTGCTGTCCCCGGTGGGCCTTCTGCCGGCGGCGGCCACGGGGATGGAT
>SKZC01000038.1 GCA_007127575.1 Gemmatimonadota bacterium | reverse complement strand
GAACCTGAAGCCCCCCAGCGAGTGGCGTCCGGGCCTGAGCTACGACGACCTGGTGGCCGAGATGGACGAGGCGGTCCGCACCCCCGGGGTGGCGAACATCTGGCGGATGCCCATCCAGAACCGGTTGGAGATGCTCCTCACGGGCATGCGGACGCCGGTGGGGGTGAAGGTGTTCGGTCCGGACCTGGAGGAGCTCGAACGGATCGGGGTGGAGATCGAAGGGATCCTCCGGGAGTTGCCGCGGACGCGGAGCGCCGTGGCGGAGCGGGGGGTGAGCGGGTTCTACCTGGACGTGGAGGTGGACCGGGCCGCTGCGGCCCGTCACGGCCTGAACGTCCAGGAGGTGCAGCGTGCGTTGTCCACGGCGGTGGGGGGCTCCATGGCCACGCAGACGGTGGAGGGGCTGGAGCGGTACGGGGTGCTCGTCCGCTATCCCCGGGAGCTGAGGCAGAGCGTAGAGGCCATGGAAGCGCTGCGGGTGAGCACCCCGAACGGTGCCCAGATCCCCCTGGGCCAGCTCGCCACGGTGCGCCCCGCACAAGGGCCCATGGCAGTGCGGACGGAGCAGGGCTTTCCCTTGAGCTCCGTGTTCGTGGACGTGGAGGGGGGAGACCTGGGCGGCTACGTGGAGGAGGCGCGGGCCCACGTGGAGGAGCGCATGGCGCTCCCGGCAGGCTACACCCTGGAGTGGGCCGGGGAGTTCGAGGCCATGGAGCGGGTGCGGGAGCGGATGCAGCTCGTCATCCCCCTCACGCTCCTCATCATCTTCCTCCTCCTCTACCTCCACTTCCGGAACGTTCCGGAGGTCCTCATCGTCATGACCACCCTTCCCTTCGCCCTGGTGGGAGGGTTCTGGCTGCTCTGGCTCCTGGGCTACAACACCAGCGTGGCGGTCTGGGTCGGGTTCATCGCCCTGGCGGGCGTGGCGGCGGAGATCGGGGTCGTCATGCTCGTGTACCTGGACGGCGAGTACCGGAAGCGCCTGGAGGCCGGTGGCGGCAGGCTCTCCCCGGCGGAGATCGGGGACGTGGCGCTTACGGCGGCCACCACCCGGGTCCGACCCGTGGTGATGACCGTCATCACCACCATCGGCGGGCTCATGCCCCTCATGTGGGCGTCAGGGGCCGGAGCAGCCACCATGAAGCGGATCGCGGCGCCCATGATCGGAGGTCTGGTCACCGCCATGGTGTTGGCCCTCGTGGTGATCCCCATCATCTACACCCTCTGGCGAGGGTGGCAGCAGCGGACGCCGGAGACGGTAGGCGAAGCGTAGGAAATCCAGCCCCACAACGACTCGAAACGAGGCCCAGGTGAGACGATGAACGGTGGAGCGAGCGGGCACGGCGGTCACGGCGCGGACGACCACGAACACCACGACCATAGCGCGCACGGCGGTCACGGACACGGCCATGAGGGCCACGACGCCCACGCGGGCCACAGCCCCGAGATGTTTCGGGACAAGTTCTGGCTGTCCTTCATCCTGACGCTCCCCGTCGTCTACTGGTCGGGCCACATCCAGGAACTGCTGGGCTACGAGGCACCGGTCTTTCCCGGTTCGGAATGGATCGGACCGGTGCTCGGCACCGTCGTCTTCGTCTACGGTGGGTGGGTCTTTATCCAGGGGGCCTGGCACGAGCTAAAGGCGCGGCTGCCGGGGATGATGACCCTCATCGCGCTGGCCATCAGCGTCGCCTTCCTCTTTTCGTGGGTGGTCCAGCTCGGACTCATCGATGCCCAGGCGCTCTGGTGGGAGCTGGCCACCCTGGTCTCCATCATGCTTCTGGGCCACTGGATCGAGATGCGCTCCATCCATCAGGCCCAAGGGGCGTTGGGGGAGCTGGCCAAGCTTCTCCCGGACACGGCCACCCGGATCACGGACGAGGGGGAGGAGAAGGTCTCCGCCGGTGAGCTCCGGGACGGAGATCTCATCCTGGTCCGGCCCGGCGAGAGCATCCCCGCCGACGGAGTGGTGCGAAAGGGGGAGAGCGACGTCAACGAGGCGATGATCACTGGGGAGTCCAAGCCGGTGAAGAAGGGGGAGGGGGAGGAGGTCATCGCAGGGACCATCAACGGGGAGGGGTCGCTCCGGGTGGAGGTGACGGGTACCGGAGAGGACACCAAGCTCTCCGGGATCATGCGCCTCGTGTCGGAGGCCCAGAAGTCCAAGTCCCGGGCGCAGCACCTGGCGGACCGGGCCGCCCAGCTCCTCACCGGCGTCGCCCTGGGGGCCGGTGTGCTGACCCTGGTGGTCTGGCAGTTCCTGGGCGCCGACCTCGACTTCTCCATAGTGCGGACCGTCACCGTTCTCGTCATCGCCTGCCCGCACGCGCTGGGGCTGGCCGTCCCCCTGGTGGTGGCCATCTCCACGACCCTGGGGGCGCGGAGCGGGCTTCTGATCCGGGACCGGCGCGGGCTGGAGGAGGCCCGCACCCTGGACACCGTGATCTTCGACAAGACGGGAACCCTCACCCTGGGTGAGTTCCGGGTGGTGGAGATGGTAGTGGCCGAGGGTGTCGAGGACGACGAGGCGCTCCGGATCGCCGCCGGGGTGGAATCCGAGTCCGAGCATCCCATCGCCCGGGGGATCGTGAAGACGGCAGAGGACCGGGAGCTGGAGGTTCCGGCCTCCCAGGGGTTTCGGGCCATCACGGGCAAAGGGGTGGGTGCCACCGTGGACGGCCAGGAGTACCACATGGGAGGACCGGCCCTCCTGGAGGCGGAGGAGGCGGAGGTGCCGGATGGCTTGCGGGAGGCGGCGGAGAGGGCTGCGGACCGGGGCCAGGCCGCCATCTATCTTCTCCGGGACGGGAAGGCCATGGCCGTCTTCGCCGTGGCCGACGCCATCCGGGAAGAAAGCCGGGAGGCCGTCCGCGCCCTGCACGAACGGGGGGTGGAAGTGGCCATGCTCACCGGTGACGCCTGGGCCGTGGCCCGCGCCGTGGCCGAGGAGCTCGAGATCGACACGGTCTTCGCCGAGGTCCTTCCCGAGGACAAGGCCTCGAAGGTTCGGGAGCTCCAGGCCCAGGGGAAGCAGGTGGCCATGGTGGGAGACGGCGTGAACGACGCACCGGCGCTGGCCACCGCCGACATCGGGATCGCCATCGGGGCGGGGACGGACGTGGCGGTGGAAGCTGGGCACATCGTCCTGGTGCGCTCCGACCCCCGCGACATCCCCCGGATCATCACCCTGTCCCGGGGCACCTACCGGAAGATGGTGCAGAACCTCTGGTGGGCGGCGGGCTACAACATCTTCGCCATCCCCCTGGCCGCCGGGGTCCTGGCGGCGTGGGGGATCCTCCTCACCCCGGCGCTGGGGGCGGTCTTCATGTCCGCCAGCACGGTGATCGTGGCCATCAACGCCCAGTTCCTGAAGAGGCTCGAGCTATGACGGGAGGGGCGTGCTCGGAGCCGGCGCCCCTTCCACTCATCCGCTCCCAGCCAGCTCCAGCGTCACCGTCACCTCGGTCTCGTCCGGAGGGAGATCCGAGGCCGGTGAGAAGCTCGTGGCCCCTCGGACGTGGTCCCGAATGGAGTAGTTGGCGTTGGAGACGACGCCACCCGGGCAACTGAAGAGACAGACGATGCAACCCGAGTCCCAGTGGTGGTTCTGTTCCTCGTTCCCGCCGAAGCGGAGGGACAGGCCCCGGCCCCCGGGATCCTCCAACAGGGAGCTCAGCTCCCGGGGCTCTTCCCAGCCGTCCCACATCACGGTCATTCGTACGGGTGAGCCCTGGACTCGGCGGTTCGGCTGAGGCACCAGGGGAAGGCGCCTCAGGGTCCAGGCGGACATGGGTACCCCTCCGCCGTCCTGGGCCCCCCGGGCCCGAAGCGTCCGGGCCGCCTCCAGATCCGGAAAGGGAGTGGTGAGGAGGGCCTTCCCGGCGGCGCTCCCCTCCGCGTAGACCAGAGCGTGGTACTGGGCGTCGTCACCTGCTCCGGAAGCGAAGGCCCCGGGCTGGAGGGTGGCCGGGAACCGAAGAAGGTGGGGGCTCCTCGGCGGATCCACTTCCGAGGCTCCGAACCCCCGACTGGGAAGGAGTGTCGAGAGAGCCAGGAGGGGGCCGGCGGTCTCGAGGCCCGTTCGGATGAAGGTTCGGCGGTTCATGAGGCTTCCCGTTGAATCCTCCGAAGGTGGCGCACGCTCCCCATAATAACGGTCCACTCATGTGCATGGATGCGGCAAGGTGGGGGAGGGGGGAAGGAGCGCGCCGCCGTCACGGGGCGCGTGGGGACCCGACCTTCCTCGGCTCCGGGTGCCGGGCCTCCGTCCGCTCCAGGACGCCCAGAACGGCTCCGGCCACATCGTGGGCCTCGGCCCAGAGCTCCTGGAACCGCTTCGTCATCCGGGCCGCCGCCGCAGGGCCGTGGAGGGAGGCCAGCGCCGGACCCCGGTAGGGGAAGGGGCGCTGGAACCAGTGGGGGCCCACCAGAAGCGCGGCGGGGCCCCCCTCCTGGGAAAAGACGGAGAAGTCCGGAGACCAGCCGCCCAGGGGGGCGGCCCGGATCTCCAGCCGGCCCTCCCCGGCCAGCTCTCGGATGAGGAGGAGGTTGGCCCGGCGCTCCGGGTCCCGGGCCAGAGCCTCGGCCTCCAGGCTCAGAGCCTGGGCGTTCACCGCCACCGTGAGGACCTGGAGCCTGCGGAGTCCCTCCACCTCCTCCCTCCCGAGATCCACTCCGCTCAGGCGAATCCGGGCCACCGCCACCCGGACCTCCCGAGCCCGGACCAGGTGCCGTCCAAACGTGCGCCTGAAGGAGGGGACGCTCCGCTCATCCAGAAGGTACGGGGAGTTCCCGGCGGGGGGCGTGTGGGGTTCCATGCCCCGAAGATGGAGGCTACCGGGGGCGCCTCCATGGCGGAATGGGACGGGAGGCTGGCCGCTTAGAGGGAAGTAAGGGAACCGTCGCTACCCGACACTTATCGGGTCCATCTCGCGGGAGGGTTGTACCATCGGAGCAGCCGAAGCCTCCCAGGGTCGACCAAGAAGCCGACGGACCCAGGAGGAGCCGGAGGGCATCAACGCGACATCCTCCCAGTGCCGGTGTCCCGGTCGAGGCCCGAAGCCGACCCCGAACCCGAGGCTGTCGCCTTGACCGCAAGGCCCAACCGACCGGAGTGCGCTCCGTGAGGCGGCACCCAGTGTTCCTTTCGCTGGCTGTGTTTGTCGCGGTCACCGTTACGCTTTTCGCATACGTGCAACCGAGCCCTCGCGAGGTCGAAACCGTGACCGTCGAGGTGCGGCTCTCCATCGAAGTCCCGCCGGCTGATCTCCTTCCGGACATGATTCTCTCCGGGAGCATTGAAGTGGAGCGAAGGAGGGACGCTCAGGTGCTTCCGGTGGGTGCGGTTCGCGGCCTCGGGATGAGCGACCCCTGGGTCGCCGTCATCCGGGACGGGCGCGTCCAGACCACCCTCGTCCTCGCCGGGATCGGCGTGGGCGTTCGCCGACGTGGTCGCGGTCGCCCTCGGGATCGCCAGCGTCCTCACATTGTCGGTGGTGCAGCGAGCCCGTGAAATGAAGATTCGTCGCGCGACGGCCACTCGCTCCGGAGCGGTCACTCGGGTCTTTTTCTTGCAGATGCCATCCTGGGGATCCTCGCGGCCCGGGTCCCGGCCAGACATGCCGCCGGTCTGGATCCCGCCAGGGTAATCCGCGATGGGTGAGGTGCCGCCTCTCCTCCGGGCCGTCGGGATTCAGAAAACATACGGAGAGCGCATCATGACCGTGGCCTTTCGGGGAGTGGACCTGGAGCTTGGTCGGGGGGGGCTGTGCCCTCACAGGTCCCTCGGGGTGTGGAAAATCCACCCTTCTCCACATCATCGGCCTTCTCCATCGTCCCAGCAGAGGAGGAGTGTTCCTCGACGGAAAGGATACGGAAGCCCTCGATGATGATTCCCGTACTACGCTACGAGCCGAGCGACTCGACTTCGTCTTCCAGTTCCATCACCTCCTGATGGCGTTTTCGGCTCTGGAGAACGTGCCCCTGTCCCTGCTCTCGCGGCATGGCCGACGGGATCGTCACACACGACCCGGCCATCGCCGAACGTTGCGACCGAGTGATCCGCATGGTCGACGGGGTGATCGAGTCCGATGTCCGACGAAGTGAAGCCTGACAAAAGGGACGGGGTGGTGATGGTCGGCCTTCCGCGTGATGGGGATGGGGGAACGAGACCATGAAGGACGGTGCGAGGCAGCCGCCGATCCCAAACGAGGGCCTTCGTTCGTCATCCTCGTTGTATTTCCCATGAGAGACCGGTGGCTGTATGCGTGGGGGGCCGGATATGCAACCACCGGGGCGGCGTCCCTCCTGATCCCGTTGTACGCCATCGAACAGGGCGCCGGACCCTTCGCCGTGGGGCTCATGGCGTCGACGGCTGCGTTTGTCGGGATTCCTGGAGCACTCCTCTGGGGTTGGGTCGCCGGAAAGACGGGCAGGCGACGTCCCTTCCTCCTCGTCGCTTTGGGGGCCACCGCCACCATCCTCTGGATAGCGCCCGCCCTGACTACCCCGGGTCAATTGCTTCTGGCGAACGGCGCGTTGTGGTTCGTATTCGCCGCGGCGGCACCCGTGCTCAACCTGATCGTGGTGGAGGGTACGGCGGAGGATCAATGGGATTCGAGGATCGGTCACCTTTACACGTTTCAGGGCTACGGCTGGGCGATGGGGCTGCTCATCGGGACCACCTGGACCTGGGGGATCTCGGCGCTCCTACCGGCAACAACATCCAAGCGCTGGTTGTTCTTCTTCCTAGCGGCCGTCGCGACGGCTGCCGGCGCCGCGGTGGCCCGCTGGTATCCCGAGAAACCCACTACCACCGCTGAGGTGTTCCGACGGGTCTTCCCCCGACTGAATCGCAAGGATTGGCGGGCAGGACGGTTTCTATTTTCCGTCCCGTATGGACCGGGGAGGGTGTTCTGGGCGTTGACCTCGGCGGCGCGGGGCGGATCGTTGTCGTGGCCTCCGTGGAGGCGGCACAGCCCTCAGGTGCGCCACTACTTCCTGGTCGCACTTCTCTTCTCCCTGGGGTTCGGAATCTTTTGGGGGCCCATGCCGGCATACCTGAGGGGACTCGGTCTCGGAGCGGACGCCGTGTTCCTCCTCTTCTTTCTCGGAAGTCTCGCGTCCGCTGCATCGTATCAATGGATGGGGCGGCTTGTATCGTCTCGAGGACCGTGGCGCGTCCAGTTCGCTGGCCTCTCGTTCCGTGCTGTCCTCTTCCCGGCCGTGGCGATCGGGAGTCTGTTGGGGGCCTCAGCCGTCTCCCTGTCGGTGCTGGCCGTCCTCTT
>SKZC01000005.1 GCA_007127575.1 Gemmatimonadota bacterium | reverse complement strand
CGCCAGGATTCCCACAGCTTCCCCGATGTCCACCATTTCCATGGTGGCCAGGTTCCGGCCGTAACAGGTTCGGCAGACCCCCCTCCTGGACTCGCAGGTGAGAACGGAGCGGATCTTCACCGAGGGGATCCCCGAATCCTCGATGGCCTCCGCGGCCTCCTCCCCTACCAGGTCTCCGGCAGCCACCAGAAGCTCCCCGTCGATGGGGTCGTAGACGTCCTCCAGGGCCACGGTCCCCACGATGCGGTCGCCCAGGGGCTCGATGATGTCCTCCCCCTCCTTCAGGGCCGCCATTTCCAACCCCAGAATGGTCCCGCAGTCTTCTTCGGTGACGGTAACGTCCTGCGCCACGTCCACCAGGCGGCGGGTCAGGTATCCTGCGTCCGCCGTCTTCAGCGCCGTATCCGCCAACCCCTTACGGGCCCCGTGAGTGGAGATGAAGTACTCCACCACGCTGAGTCCTTCCCGGAAGTTGGACTTGATGGGACTCTCGATGATCTCCCCAATCCCACCAGTGAGCTTCTTCTGGGGCTTGGCCATGAGGCCCCGCATCCCGGCGAGCTGGCGCATCTGATCCCGGTTCCCCCGGGCTCCCGAGATCATCATCATGAAGACGGGGTTGTAGCCGTCCTTGGAGCTCTCCAGGCGCTTGACCATGGCATCCGCCACGTCGTTGTTCGCGTGGGTCCAGGTGTCGATGACCTTGTTGTAGCGCTCTCCGTTGGAAATGAACCCCTTGCTGTAGGCGTTCTGGAATCGGGCCACCTGCTCGTCGGCATCCCGCAGGATCTCCGCTTTCTCCGGCGGCACCTCCAGGTCGTCGATCCCCACGCTCACCCCTCCCAGGGTGGCATAGCCGAAGCCGAAGCTTTTGAGCTGGTCCAGGAACTCCGTGGTCCTCTTCAGGCCCACCTCGGTGAAGCACTCGAAGATGAGATCTCCCAGCTCCTTCTTGGCGAAGGTCTGGTTGAAGAACCCCAGCTCATCGGGGATGATGGAGTTGAAGAGGACCCGGCCCATGGTGGTCCTCACCCATCGGCCTACTTTGCGGTCGGGGTTCTCCACGCCGGTGCCCCAGTCCCGGGGCACCCAGAACCGACAGAGGTCGTTATAGCGAACCCGCTCGGCGGCCACGTCCGCCTCCACCTCCGCATACTCCCCGTAGTAGGGAGCGTCGGTGTAGAGCTCCTCCAACTTCTCCTCCGACTCCTTCCGGGCGGCCTTGGGCGCCCCGCCGTCGGCCAACACCCGCTCCATGCGGGACACCTCCAGCGGCGGCTTGGTGAGGTAGAAGCTCCCCATCACCATGTCCTGGGTAGGGGCGGCAACCGGTCGGCCGTTGGAGGGAAGGAGGATGTTGTTGGAGGACAGCATGAGGACTCGGGCCTCGAGCTGGCTCTCAAAGGACAGAGGGAGGTGAACCGCCATCTGGTCCCCATCGAAGTCCGCGTTGAAGGCGGCACAAACCAGGGGATGGATCCGGATGGCCTTCCCCTCCACCAGGACCGGCTCGAAGGCCTGGATTCCCAAACGGTGCAGGGTGGGCGCTCGGTTGAGCAGGACGGGGTGGTCTCGTATGATGTCCTCCAGGACCTCATAGACCTTGGCCTCATCCTCCTCCACGATCTTCTTGGCCCGCTTCACCGTCTCCGCTTCGCCTCTCCTCTCCAGCTCGTGGATGATGAAGGGCTTGAAGAGCTCCACCGCCATGGCCTTGGGAAGCCCGCATTGGTGGAGCTCCAGCTCCGGCCCCACCACGATGACGGACCGGCCCGAGTAGTCCACCCGCTTGCCCAGCAGGTTCTGCCTGAAGCGTCCCTGCTTCCCCTTGAGCATGTCCGAGAGGGACTTAAGGGGGCGCTTTCCTCGTCCCCGAATGGCCTTGGAGCGCCGTCCGTTGTCGAAGAGGGCGTCCACCGCCTCCTGGAGCATCCGCTTCTCGTTCCGGAGAATGACCTCCGGCGCCCGCATCTCCAGGAGCTTCTTCAGCCGGTTGTTCCGGTTGATGACCCGACGGTAGAGGTCGTTCAGGTCGGACGTGGCGAATCGACCGCCGTCCAGGGGTACCAGGGGCCGCAGGTCCGGCGGAATAACCGGGACCACGTCCATGACCATCCATTCGGGCTTGTTCCCCCCTTCGGAAGTGTCCCCCGAGTTCCGGATGGCGTCCACCACCTTGAGGCGCTTGAGCTTCTTTTTCTTCCGGTGCTGGGACGTCTCCGTCTTGATCTCGTACCGGAGCCAATCCGCAAGCCGGTCCAAGCCCTTCCCGTCGCTGTTCTTGTCCGCCACCTTCCGATCCGGCGAGTCCAGCATTTTCAGGAGACTCCGGATGGCCTCGGCCCCGATCTCCGCGGAGAAGTTCTCGTCCCCCTCCTCCCGGGCCTTCACCCTGAGGTCGTAGTACTCGTCCTCGTCCAGCAGATCCAGGAACTCCAACTCCTGCTTCCCGGGGTGAGTCACCACGTAGTTGGCGTAGTAGATGACCTTTTCAAGATCCCGCAGGCTCATCCCGATGAGGTAGCCGAGCTGGCTGGGGAGGGTCTTGAAGAACCAGATGTGACAAACCGGGACGGCCAACTCGATGTGGCCCATCCGCTCCCGCCGGACCTTGGACAGGGTCACCTCCACTCCGCAGCGATCGCAGACGTGGCCCCGGAACCGGATCCGTTTGAACTTCCCGCAGTGACACTCCCAGTCCTTCACGGGACCGAAAATTCGCTCACAGAAGAGCCCGTCGCGCTCCGGCTTGAAGGAGCGGTAGTTGATGGTCTCGGGCTTGGTCACCTCTCCGAAGGACCAACCCCGGATCTCCTCCGGAGATGCCACCTTGATCTGGATGAAGTCGAAGTCGGAGCTTCGGCTGTCGCGCGACCTGGGAAAGTCAATCATGTGGATGGCGCCCCAATATGGTGTGAGTGTCCTGGGTGTCGCTCACGGCGCACGGTGCCCGGCCCCTCGCGGAGGCCCGGTGCGCCCGGGCCGGAGGCATCTCACGACGCCCCCGACCTCGAACGCTACTCTTCTCGGCCCAACGTCACGGAGAGCCCCAGAGCCTGGAGCTCCTTCACGAGCACGTTGAACGACTCGGGGATCCCGGGATCCGGGAGGTTATCTCCCTTCACGATGGCCTCGTAGACCTTGGACCGACCCTGCACGTCGTCGGATTTGACGGTGAGGATCTCCTGGAGAGTATGGGCAGCCCCGTACGCCTCCAGGGCCCACACCTCCATCTCCCCAAACCGCTGGCCTCCGAACTGGGCCTTACCGGCCAGCGGCTGCTGCGTGACCAGGGAGTAGGGACCGATGCTTCGGGCGTGGATCTTGTCGTCCACCAGGTGGGCCAGCTTCAACATGTAGATGGAGCCCACCGTGACCGGGAAGTCGAAGCGCCGACCACTTCGGCCGTCCCGGAGCCAAATCTTTCCGTCGGGCTGGATCTCGGCGGCGAGCATGAGCTCCACCGCAGCGTTGTCCAGCCCTTCTCCCTTCTTCTTGGAGTCGGCCAGAGCGGCCACTCCGGGCAGGAGGTCGTCCAGCTCCCGGCCCCTCCGTTCGGCCAACTCCCGGCCCGCCTCCACCACGAACTCCCGCACCCGCTGGAGGAGTGCCTGGGCCCCCTTGGGTAGATCCAGCTCCAGGTACGCATCCATGGGCCGGCCGACACTCCGTACGCCGGAGTCCGAGCCGTCTCCGTTTCCGGAGTGATGGACCTGGGAGCCTAGCTCCCCCACTCCCAGAGGGGGAAGATTCTGAGCCGCGTCCACCAGTGACCGGAGCTCCTCCACGGAGGAGACCAGGGGCTCTCCCCCCAGGTCCAACGCCTGACGGGTCCACTCCAGCCCGGCCACCTTGATAAGGAGGCCCACTTCGTCCTCCGATGCTCCCTGGAAGACGGGGGTCTTGGCCTCGAAGCCCAGAACGTGGGCCGCCCAGCCCACGTGGGTCTCCAGGATCTGCCCCACATTCATGCGGGAGGGAACGCCTAGCGGGTTCAGGACGATGTCCACCGGCGACCCGTCTGGGAGGAACGGCATGTCCTCCTCGGGGGCGATGCGGGCGATGATTCCCTTGTTCCCGTGGCGGCCCGCCATCTTGTCCCCCACGGCGATCTTCCGCTTCTCGGCGATGTAGACCTTCACGAGCTGAACCACGCCCGGGGGCAGCTCATCGGGCTGGAAGACCTTGTCGATCTGCTCCTCCGTCCGCTCCCGTACCCGATCGATCCGGGCCTGAGCCTCATCCACCAAACGGCGGATCCGCTCGCTCACCTCCTTGTTCTGCACCTTCAGCGTCTGGAGATCCACCCGCTTCAGGTCCAGGTCGTCCAGCTCCGACTTGGTGAGCTTGGTTCCCTCCTCGACGAGGGGCTCCACCGTGTTTTTCTTCAGGCAGAGCGATACGGTCTGTAGGTGGAGAAGCGCCAGGAGCTCCTCGTCTCGAGCCTCCCCGATACGCTGGATTTCGTCCCGCTCCGTCTGTCGGAGCTCCCCGATCCGCGCCCCGTGCTCCTTCTCCAGGAGGGGATCGTCGATACGCCGTGAGAAGACCTTCACCTCGATGACGTCCCCAGACATCCCCGGCGGCACCCGGAGAGAGGAGTCCTTCACGTCCTTGGCCTTCTCACCGAAGATGGCGGTGAGAAGCTTCTCCTCCGGCGAGAGCTCCGTCTCTCCCTTGGGGGTGATCTTACCGCACAGAATGTCCCCGGACTTGACCCGAGCTCCGATGCGGACGATCCCTCGCTCGTCCAGATCCACCAGGGACTCCTCGGCCACGTTGGGGATCTCCCGGGTGATCTCCTCCATCCCTCGCTTCGTGTCCCGGACGTGGAGCTCCAGCTCCTGGATGTGGATGGAGCTCAGGCTGTCGTCTCGCACCAATCGCTCGGAAAGGACGACGGCGTCCTCGAAGTTGTAGCCGAACCAGGGCATGAAGGCCACGGTGAGGTTCCGGCCCAGAGCCAACTCCCCGTGATCGGTGGAGGGGCCGTCGGCGATGATGGCTCCCGCCTCCACCGTCTCGCCCTTCTCCACCAGAGGACGCTGGTTGATGGCCGTGTCCTGGTTCGTCCGCCAGAACTTCTTCAGGCGGTACCGGTCGAACTGGGCGAGCTTCGCCAGGGGCTCGTCGGTGTCCTTGGCCTGGACCGCCCCCGTGTCGATGACGATTTCGTCGGCAGTGACGTGCACCACCTCGCCTCCCCGGCGGGCTGTGATCACCGCCCCCGAGTCCCGAGCCACCTTGGACTCCAGTCCGGTGCCCACCAGGGGTGCCTCGGTGAAGAGGAGGGGCACGGCCTGACGCTGCATGTTGGAGCCCATGAGGGCCCGGTTCGCGTCGTCGTGCTCCAGAAAGGGAATCAGTGCAGCGGCCACGGAGACGAGCTGGTCCGTGGCCACGTCCATGTAGTCGATCTCCTCGGGGGGAAGGAGGGGGAAGTCCCCCCGCTCCCGACAGAGGATCTGTTCGTTCTGGAAGGTGCCGTCGGGGTAGAGCGGCGCGTTGGCCTGCGCGATCCGGACTTCCTCCTCCTCATTGGCGGAGAGCCACTCGATCTCGTCGGTCACCTTGCCGCCCGCCACTTTCCGGTACGGGGTTTCGATGAACCCCAGGTCGTTCACCCGGGAGTTCGTGGTGAGAGAGGAGATGAGGCCGATGTTCGGCCCCTCCGGCGTCTCCACGGGGCAGAGCCGCCCGTAGTGGGAGTAGTGCACGTCCCGGACTTCGAAGCCGGCCCGCTCCCGGGAGAGGCCTCCCGGGCCCAGCGCCGAGACCCGGCGCTTGTGCGTCATCTCCCCCAGAGGGTTGGTCTGGTCCATGAACTGGGAGAGCTGGGAAGAGCCGAAGAACGCCTGGATGACCGCTGAAACGGTGCGGGCATTCACCAAATCGTCGATGGAGACCTTCTCCGGGTCCGTATTGATGGACATCCGCTCCCGGACCAGGCGAGCCATCCGGCTGAGGCCCACGGAGAGCTGGTTCGCGATGAGCTCTCCGACGGTCCGAACACGCCGGTTCCCCAGGTGGTCGATGTCGTCGGTGAACCCGTTCCCCTCATTCAGCTCCAGGAGGTAGTGGAAGATGGCGATGAAGTCTTCCTTGGTGAGGACCGTCTCCGTCCGAGGCACGTCCAGCCCGAGCCTCTGGTTGATCTTGTACCGACCCACCCGTCCCAGATCGTAGCGCTTCGGGTTGAAGAACACTCGATCCAGCGCTTCCCTGGCGGTCTCGAGATTGGGAGCCTCACCGGGCCTCAGAAGGGAGTATATGGCGTGGAGGGCCTCCTCCTCATTCGTGGTGGGGTCCTTCTGGATGGTCCGCTTGATAATGGGGCTCTCGCCCCGCTCGGAGGTGACCTCTCGGCGGTAGATCTGGATCTGCTTGACCCCGGCCCGCTCGAGCTGCTTCACCGCGTCCTCGGTGAGCTCGCTTCCCGCCTCGAGAAGAACTTCCCCCGTCTCGGAGTCGGCCACGTCCTCCGCCAGCACTCGGCTCACGATCTCCTGCGGATTCTCCAGCAGGGACTTGGTGAGCTTCACCTTCTTCGTGTCATAGAAGAGGGCGTAGATCTCCTCGTCCTCTCCGTAACCGAAGGCCCGAAGGAGGGCCGTGGCGGGAAACTTCTTCTTCTTGTCGATGTGGACGTAGCAGATGTCGTTGATGTCGATGGTGAACTCCACCCACGACCCCCGGAAGGGGATGATCCGGGCGCTGTGCAGCCGAGATCCGTTGGGGTGGATGTTCTCCTCGAAGACGACGCCTGGAGAACGGTGGAGCTGACTCACCACCACCCGCTCGGCCCCATTGATGATGAACGTGCCCAAGTCGGTGAGGAGGGGGAGATCACCGAGGTAGACCTCCTTCTCGATGATGTCCTTGGGACGTCGTTCTCCTTCCTCCACCTCCTCCCAGGCAATGAGCTGGAGGGTAGCCTTCAGGGGAGCGGCATACGTCATGTCCCGCTCGATGCACTCCTCCACGGCGTACTTGGGCTCGCTGAGGGACGAGGAGACGTATTCCAACGTGAAGTTTTCGTTCACGTCGGAGATGGGGAAGATCTCACCGAAGACCCGGTCCAGTGAGAAATCCCACTGCTTCTCCGGATCCTCCTCCGACTCAATGAGCTTCCGGAAGGAACGAAGCTGGACCTCGAGAAGGTCCGGCATGGGCATGACCGGTTCCAGCTTGGCGAAGTTCACGACCGGTCGGGCGTCATTCCGAGTAGCCAACGGGTACCCCCTGTCGATGCGGCCCCGGGAGCGGGGTCCGCGGTGCTGAAGTTTTCCTACGGGGAAGCGCGGAGATCCCCGACGCGCTTTCGCGCAGCCGGGGATCGACGCGAACCCGGAGTTGGGATG
>SKZC01000089.1 GCA_007127575.1 Gemmatimonadota bacterium | reverse complement strand
TCTCTCCGGTTCACGTTCATGGTTCGAGCATCCGGGCCCGGGGCTCATCCCGGGTTCCGTCAAGCCCCCTCGTTCAGAAAGCCTCCACCACCACGGCTCCTCCCTGACCTCCTCCGATGCAGGCAGAGCCCAGACCGAGCCCTCCCCCCCTCCGTCGGAGCTCGTGGAGAAGGTGGATGGTGATGCGAGCCCCTGAGGCGGCCAACGGGTGGGTGAGGGCGATAGCACCTCCGTTCACGTTCGTCCGCTCCGGATCCAGCCCCAGCTCCTTCTCCACCGCCACGTACTGGGGGGCGAAGGCTTCGTTCACCTCCACGAGATCCATGTCGTCCAACCGGAGGCCGGCCCGCTCCAGGGCCGCCCGCGCGGCAGGTGCGGGGCCGATCCCCATGACGGCGGGCTCCACACCGACGTAGGCCCATGACACGAGACGCCCCAGGGGCTCCAAACCTCGATCCCGAGCCCAGGCGCCGGAGGCGATGACCGTGGAGGCGGAGCCGTCGCCGATCCCGGAGGCGTTGCCGGCGGTGACCAGGCCATCCTCCCGGAAGTAGGGACGGAGCCTAGCCAATGTCTCCACAGTGGTGTCCGGCCGAAGGTGCTCGTCCTGAGCAAACGTCTCCTCGCCTTTTCGCGTCCGGACGGTCACGGGAACCACCTCTTCGGCGAACCATCCCGCCTTCCACGCACGGTGCGCCCGTTCCTGGCTGCGGGCAGCAACCCGGTCCGCCTCCTCACGGGTGACCCCGTACCGGCCCGCCAGCTCCTCCGCAGTCTGGGCCATGGTCAGGTCGCACCTCGTGTCCAGAAGGGCCTGCCAGAGGAGATCCTGGAACTGGTGCCCCACCTCTCCGAGCCGAAGTCCCCCCCATCGGGCGCCCCGCACCACGTGTGGAGCCTGACTCATGGACTCGGCCCCGCCGCACAGGGCCACCTGGGCATCCCCCAGAAGGATCTCCTGAGCCCCCTGCGTGATGGCTTGGAACCCCGAGCCGCACAGGCGGTTCACGGTGACGGCGGGCACCTCCTCCGGAAGATCACACCCCAACCCCACATGCCGGGCGAGGTAGATGGCGTCGGAAGAGGTCTGCAGAGCGTTTCCGAAGATCACATGCCCCACGTCCTCGGGCTCCACTCCCGCCGATTCCAAGGTCCGTCGGGCCGACTGGATCGCCAACTCCGTCGCCGAGAGCCCCTTCAAGGACCCTCCGAACGCTCCGAACGCCGTCCGCTTTCCGGACAGAAAAACCACCTCTCCGCTGCCGGCTTGGCTCGCCATCCTCCGCTTCCCCCGTTGGCTCGGGTCGCCCCGAAGCCTCGCTGATGATCAAACGAACTCCGATTCCTCGGGCTCCTCGTCCAGGTGCTTCAGGAAGGGCTGCTTGTTGTTCGCCTTCATGTAGGCCTCCTTCGGAGCCACGGTCCCGGACATGAGAAGCTCCATGATGTGCTGATCCAGGAGCTGCATCCCGTCCTTCTTCCCGGTCTGAATGATGGAGGGAATCTGGTGGATCTTGTTCTCCCGAATGAGGTTGGAGACCGCAGACGTTCCCACCATGATCTCCTGGGCGGCCACCCGCCCCTTTCCCCCCTTCTTCCGGAGCAGTACCTGGGAGATGACCCCTTTCAAGGATTCGGCCAACATGGACCGAATCTGCTCCTGCTGGTCCGCCGGAAAGACGTCGATGATCCGATCCACCGTCTTGGGAGCAGAGTTGGTGTGGAGGGTCCCGAACACCAGGTGTCCGGTCTCCGCTGCGGTGATGCCCAGCTCGATGGTTTCCTGGTCCCGCATCTCTCCCACCAGGATGACGTCCGGGTCCTCCCTGAGCGCCGCCCTGAGAGCGCTGCCGAAACTCTGGGTGTTCGTCCCGATCTCCCTCTGGTTCACCAGGGACTTCTTATTCGGGTGGGTGAACTCGATGGGGTCCTCGATGGTGAGGATGTGATCCTGCCGGGTATCGTTGATCAGGTCCACCATGGCCGCCAGGGTCGTGCTCTTCCCCGAACCCGTGGGACCGGTGACCAGAACCAGACCCTTGGAGAGCATGCAGAGCTTACGGATCACCTCCGGCAACCCCAGGTCATCGGCGGTGAGGATCTCGGAGGGGATCGTCCGGAGCACCGCACCCAGCCCCTTCCTCTGCCAGAAGACGTTGACCCGGAACCGGGCAAGGCCCTCGATCTCGTAGGCGAAATCGAAGTCCTTGGTATCCAGGAACCTCATCCGCCAGTCCTCTTCCATGATCTCGTAGACCAGGGTTTCCATGTCCTTCGCGGTGAGCTCCCGGAACTTGAACCGTTGGATATGTCCGTGGACGCGCATCACCGGGGGGGAGCCCGTGGTGAGATGGAGGTCCGAGCCACCTTGCTCCACAAGGACTTTCAGGAACTGATCGATCTGGGCCATGGTCCCTTCTTTTCCCTTCTGATGTTCGTAAGCCTGCCCCGAAGCCCCTGCGCCCCGGAATCGGACACCTGTGTCCCGGCTTCGCGCCGGCCCCCCATGGAAGAGGGGTCACACCTTGAGCGGCTCCAACCGCCACGTCAGCTCTCCGTCCTCCTTCCGCTCCACGGAGAGCTCCCACTTCACGCCGGCGTCCTGAGCCTTACGGCGGTCCACCCCCGGATCCCACGCCACGAAGGCCGCAGAGGCCAGGTCCAACACGGGATCCAGCCACTGCGAAGCCGGGGCCTTCAGGTCCGCACAGACTCCATCGAAATGGAACCCCCGCAACTCTTTCAGGAACTCGGGCCATTCACCCTGATCCTCGGGCAACCGCAGGGAGAAGACATCGTCCAGCGCGGGATTTTCCGCGTCGGTCAGATAGACGGTCCGCCACGCCGGGTCCAGGAGGAGGTGGGCCAGATACGGCACGAGCTCATGGGCCAACTCGGCAGGTTCTGTGCTCACAATGAACCGGGCCGAGCCGGAGCGGGCCAGGAGGCGGACCTCGGAAAGGATTCCGGGAGACGGCTTTGCGAAGCGTTCCTGGATCTCCTCGTCGTGTCGGACGGGACGGAACACGAACTCTTCCCCTCCCGAGGAGGCCAGGTACCGGACCTCCACCGGGGTGGCGACGCCGTCTCGAGACATTCGGCCAGACCACTCGTGTCGGGTCCGTCCCTCCACACTCTCCTGTACGGAGGGGCTCAACACCTCCTCCATCTCCGAGCGCCACTTCCCCGCGAGCACCCTCCTCCGAACCGTCCCCCGGTCGTCGAACCAGCCGGTGACCCGAGAGCCCCTGGACGACACCCCGAACCGCCCAGCCCCCTGGTCCAACGCGGTTCCCACCACCTCCGCGAACGAGACGGGCGTGTAGGCGTCGGGGTCCTCCTGGGCGGCCTGCCGGGCGTAGACCTGGCGAATGAGCTCCCGGATCTTCCCAGCGGACGCCAACGCCAACTCGATCTTCAGCTCCGTCCGGTGTTGGAGCTCGTCCACGGCGTCCGTCTTGATGGGGGAGTCCACCACCACCGTCAACGCCTCCGACGTCTTCATGATGGGAAGGGTGAGGTGCGCCAAGGCCCACTCAGGGGTCACCAGGGAGGCCGCCTCTGGATCGATGGACTCCACGTCGGGAAACACGTAGGGGAGGTCGAACTGGGACGCCAGGCCCCACTCCAGCTCCTCCTGGGTCACCAGCCCCAGAGCCAGCAGGGCTTCGCCGAAGTACCCTCCGTGCTCCTTCTGATGCTGTAGGGCGTTTTCCACATCCTCTTCCGTGATCCGCCCGAAGCCCAGTAGGAGCTGACCGATGGTGCGCCGTTCCGCCATGTCGTTCTTCCAGGGTTTCAGATTCCGTTGTTCACGCGACGTTGGCCAGGTGATCCGCGATCCACCCGCCCACCTCCTCCGTGGAGGACGTACCTTCCAGATCCGGGGTGGTCACGCCCTCCGCGATGGCCAGCGACACCGCCTCCTCCACGCGCCGGGCTTCCCGCACATGCCCCAGGTGGTCCAGAAGAAGACCCACACAGAGGATGGCCGCCATGGGATTGGCCGTCCCCGATCCGGCGATATCCGGCGCCGAGCCGTGCACCGGCTCGAAGAGGGCATGCCGACCGGGATGGAGATTAGCCGATGGAGCCAGGCCGATCCCTCCAGTGAGTACCGCAGCCAGGTCGCTGAGGATGTCGCCGAAGAGGTTGGATGTGACCAACACGCCGTACCGTTGCGGCCGTCGGACCAGATCCATGGCCATGGCATCCACGAACACCGCCTCCCGTTCCACCTCCGGAAAGTCCGCACCCACCTCCTGGAAGACCCTCCGCCAGAGAGCTCCGGATGCAGGCATGGCATTCGCCTTGTCCACCAGGGTGACCCGAGGTCGCCGCCGGTCCCGGGCATGGGAGAAGGCGGCTCGAACGATTCTCTCCACACCCTTCCAGGTGCTCAGATCCTCGTGGATGGCCACTTCGTCCCGGGTTCCCGCCTTGAAGCGGCCTCCCAGGTTCACGTAGATCCCTTCAGTGTTCTCGCGAAAGATCTCCATCCCGCCGGACCATCGGTCCGGATTCCGGAGGGGAGAGAGTGAAGGATCCAGGAGGCGACAGGGACGGAAGTTCACGAAGAGGTCGAGGCGGAAGCGTAGTCCCAGGAGGATGTCTCGGGCGTGCCGGTCATCTGCGATCCGGGGATCCCCGAGAGCACCCAGGAGGATGGCCTCGTAGTCCCCCTCCAGCGTCTCGAACTCCGCCTCCGTGATAGTGACTCCTTCCCGAAGCGTTCGTTCGGCACCCAGGTCCCAGGTCCTGAGCTCCAGGTCCAACCCCGCCAGCTCTCGCGTACGTCGGAGGACCCGTACTGCCTCCGCCATCACCTCCACCCCGATCCCATCCCCGGGTATCACCGCGATGCGAGCCATCACCCTCCGTCGGTCCCTTGGAATCTCCGTCCTCGGCTACCCCGGCCGGACGCGTCCGGGGAGGAGTATACGAGGGGTGCCGGAGGGGACGCTAGGAGGCCGTCGACGGAAGTCCCATTCTCCCGGTAGTACCTCGTCAGGGGCTCCCCACGTGGATCCAACCCCACACCGGTGCACCGTGGCCATCCACCACGAAAGGGTACGCCCCCGGTGGAGCTCCCTCGAAGGAGAGAACGAACCGGCTCCCCTGCTCTACCAGGAGAGGGCTCTCCACCTGGTTCGTGTCCACCAGGAAGGTGTGGGCGTCCGGGGAGAGGGAATCGGGGAGAAATCGGATTCGGTGCGCTCGCCGGTCCAGAATCACGAACTGGACCACCGCGCCGGGCTCCACTGGAACCTGTGACGGCACCAGGCGAGTCTCCGCCCCCCGCCCGCTGACGTTGACGCGGTGGATGGGAACGCCATCACCTAGACCCAGCGCTTCCCTGAGCTCCGGGTCGGAGGGGGGCTCGTCCGGAGCGAGGCACCCTGCGGAAGCCCCCATAACGGCGAATAGGACGAAGGGAAAAAGCCCGGCTCCACCTCCACCAGGTCGACGAGCGCGGGAGCTCACCCCTCCGATGGGGTCCCGCAGGCCAGACAGAAGCTCCACGCCCGCTCCAACTCCTCGCCACACTCGCCGCAGTCCACGACGAAGACGTTCGTGCCGCAGAACGGGCAGAAGCGCAGGCTATCGCGGTCCGGCAGGGATTGGTGGCAATCGGGGCAGAGGGTCGGCTCGCCTCCCTTCGAGGGCCCGCCAGCAGCCTTGGTCCGGGTCGACTCCACCTTTGACGCCGACTTCTGGGAGGAAGGCGTGGAATGGGAGGGCACACCGACGCCCTGTGCCTTCCCTGGTCCTTTGCCCACGCTTCCCCCTGGGCCCGCGCTCTCCTTTGTGGGCAGCGCAGGCGGGGTGGAGGCGGCAGGGGAGAAGCCCTCATCCTTGAAGAGCTCCGGAGGGGTGGACGGTTCCTGGGAGGGACGACCCTCCCCCCCGTTGGAGGCGGAGCGGATGGTGCCGGAGACGAACGCAGGGTTCAACCGGACCTCCACCGCCGCATACTCCCGGTAGAGGCCCGTGTTGGGATTCTTCGCCTCCACCTCCTGCTGGATCCGCCTTCGGGCCGGTTCCGACTCCAGAACGAGAAACTGCCCGTGACCTGCCAGTAGGTGGAGAAGGGCGTCTTCGTAGTCCCCATTCATCTCCACCCCGATGGCGTCCCGATGAGTCCGGTACGGGACCAGCTCCTGGTAGATCTCCGCGACCGTGAAGGGCTGACGAAGGTACTCGGGTCGCCCCTTGTCGATTTCCTCCACCAACACATCGAAAAACCGCTCCAGCACCTCGGGGTCCACCCTCATCAGCCCTGCGCCTCCTCCACTGGGAAATACCTTCGCCGCTCCGTCACTCCCCCGTCGCTCACTCCTCCAACCTCACCAGACCTCGGCTCACTGCCGTGCGGAGGAAGGTCTCCGGATCGGAAAATGGGACCTTCACTCCCGACTGCTCGTGCCATCGTTCTGCCAGGCGCCTCATGTACGCCCCCAGCCCTTCGTGGAAAAACCCTTCCGCATCCCGCATCCCCCGCACGATCTGGAGCGGCGTGCCCCGGAAAACCTCTCCGGAGGGAAGGCGTACGGTCCACGCTTCCGCGTCCCCGCCCCGGTCCCCCTGCGCCTGGAAGAGTTCCAACTGGTTCTGATCCGCTCCGCCAAGGGAGTCACCGCCCTCCATGGAGAACTCCACCTCCGCCAGGAGCCGGTCGATTGGATCCTCCAGAGCTTCCAGCTCCGACAGTCGCTCCTTCCAGGGCCGGACACGGAGGTCGTCCTCCTCCAGCCGCCAGATCGCCCGCTTGAGTTCCATCAACCTCCATACGGCCAGCGCGTCCCAGTGCTCCGAAGGGGGCACTCCTTCGAACTCTCGGAGGGCGCCGTCCCAATCCCCTCGTTCATACAGGATGTGCCCCAGAAACACCCGGGCTTCGTAGAGCTTGGGAGCGAGGCGCAGGGCCCGTCGGATCTGACGGCAGGCTCCCAGCTCGTCGCCCAGCCGTAAGAGTACGTACCCCAGGGACGCCTGGGCATCCGCGCTGTCGGGTCGACGGGTGGCCACCTCGCTGAAGAGATCCCGGGCGTCGGTGAAAAGTCCTCCCCGGTACAGCGCCTGCCCCATGGTGAGCATGAGCTCCAGGTCGTCCTCGTACCCCATGGCCTTCACGGCCTTGAAGAGCTCCAGCGCCTGGGACCCATGGCCGAATCGCAACAGGACGTCTCCCAGCCCTACCATGGCGTCCTCGTGGCCCGGATCCAGCACCAGCGCCCGCTCGAAAGCCTTCCGGGCCCAGGCGTACTCCTCCCGAGCCATCCGAGCGTACCCCAGGCCCACGTACAACTCCACCGAGTCCGGGTAGAGCGCCAGACCCTCCTTCAAGGTGTCCAGGGCCCCG
>SKZC01000214.1 GCA_007127575.1 Gemmatimonadota bacterium | reverse complement strand
CTCGTTCGGAAAGGTCCTCCAATAGACTGTGAAGCCAGGAGTTGGCACGTTCCACCCCTGAAATCGCATGGCGGAGATGGAAGAGGGGACCCGGGAAGAATTGGCCGCTTCCGTGCATTCCTGGCCTGGCCGGTGGGTTTCGAGGGAGTCGCGCGCCGCGCCTGAAGCGTGGATCCAACAACGGCCTCGGTGTGTGCGGGATGAGGGGGGGGCACCGCCGGCGCTGGTCCAGCAAGTGCGGACGGTGCATCTTGGGGGCCGATGATCCGCGCTGAAGCAGGAGGACGTGGTGCCGTGGCAGCCGGAAGTCGGTCCTGTCGGGAACCCAAAGGGGGGCGGCTGGCCACCCGGGCCCAAGTCTCCTCCCCTGCCCCTGAGGGAGATCCACGTCTGGTGGCTGTCCTGGGCTGCATGGCCGTGGCATCCCGAGGGCGACTGGGCGCTTCTCTCGGCCGAGGACCGGGAACGGGTGCTCAGGATGCGTTCGTCGGAGGCCCGGGAGCAGTTCGTCCGCTCCCGGTCCGCGCTCCGACGGCTCGTGGGATTGTACCTGGGTGAGCGGCCCCGGAGCGTGCGCTTCGCCACAGGCTCCCACGGAAAGCCGGAGGTGGCGGACCCTCGAGACCCCCCCCTCCGGTACAATCTCTCCCACGTGTCAGGCCACCTGCTGCTCGCCTTTTCCTGCGCTTCGGCCGTGGGAGTGGACCTGGACCGGCTGGACCGAAGGGTGGATCACGAGGCCCTGGCTCGGCGCATCCTGAGCCCGGTGGAGGTGGAGGGCGTGGAGGGCCTTCCCCAGGAGGATCGGCCCGCAGCCCTCCTCCGGCTCTGGATCCGAAAGGAGGCGTACACGAAGGCCCGGGGCCTGGGGTTCAAGTACGGCTTTCGGAACGTCGGGCTCTCTCCGGCCGCATCACCTCCGGGACCGATTCTCGTGGAGGACGCGGCAGACCCCCAGGCCCCCGCTCGGTGGTGGATTCGGGACCTCTCGCTTCCTCCGCCCCTGGCCGGTGCCCTTTCCGCCGAGGCGCCCGTGGTGCCCCTACGTTGCTGGACCGTTACTCCGCCCGGAAATCCCCAGTCCTGAACCCGGCTCAGTTCAGAAAGCCGTCGGCCATCCGGGAAACGTCGAACTGGCGAGTGAACTTGATGACCACGCTTCGCTCCGAAGGCTCCAGGGCGTCCCCGGGAAGAATCCCCCGAATCCCCACCACATCGTCCAGGAACTGGCGCTCGTTGTAGACGATGAAGAGCCCGGTGCCCGCCGTGTCGAGCCAGGCCAGGCGGACGTTCCCGCTCCAGACCCCCGTCTGGTCGCTGTACTGGACCAGCGACTCCAGGGAGAGGGCCGGAGTGAAGGCATAACGAAGTCGAAATCGGGTGAGGGTGGTGTTGAACGTCCCTTCGTCCAACTGGATGCGATTGTGGTTCACGCTGGTCTCCCCGGACAGGGTCCCGCCGAGGCGCAGGTTCACCCCGCCGGAGATTCCCGCCCGCCGACCGGAGAGGAAGCTCCCGATCTCCCCTCGAGTATTGAAGGAGATGGTGGCGGCGGGGTTCGTCCGAAAGCTGTTCCACGTGGTCCAGCCGCTGTACGTGCCCGGGGGAACCACGATGTCCGTTCCGGCGATCCGGAACGGCTCACTCAGACCGTCCAGGACCCAGTCCACCGCGGGCATGGTGAGATGTCCGCTTTCGAACTCCACGTGGGTGTGCATGTGCACGATCTCCGTCTCCTTGAAGCCCGACGGATCGTGGGAGAGGGCGTAGCGAACGTGGGGGCGGAGCTCCCGGAGCCACTCCACCTGCGGGAGCCGGATGAAGCGCATGGCGCGAGCATACTTCTCGCTGTACCCCACCCTTCGGACGAAGCCCACATCGGGCCGGAAGTTCTGTCCGATCCGGTCGTAGTGACCGGAGAGCTGCCAATCCGTGGTCCGGTACTCCCCGGCGATGAGGTACATCTCCTCGCCCTCCTCCACCCCGGGGGTGTCCGTCCGGCTCGCCACCGCGTCGAAGGTCCATCGGTCTCCGATCCCCAGGCGGGCGTCGGCGGAGTAGAGGCGGTTGTAGTCATCGGAGTCCAGCGATGAGGAACGGAGGGTCACCATCCCCCCGACCCGGGAGCGGTTCGGTAGCTCCTGAGCTAGACGTAGGACGCTCCACCGGTTGGGGTCCTGTACCCCCTCTCGGCCCTCGGTAGACATGTGGACGAGCCCCACATCGGTACTTCCCACTCGACCCGAGAGACGGGCTCCCCACTCGATGGGAACCTCCTGACCCTGGTGCACTCCGATTCGGCGGCTGTGGAAGAGCTGTGCCGGAGTGGGGGCGGCGCCGGGTCGAGAGGAGACCACCGAGAAGAGGTCGGAGTTCTCCAGGAAGAAGGGGCGCTTTTCGGGGAAAAAGAGGTTGAAGCGGGTGAGGTCCACCTGTTGGTCGTCGGCCTCCACCTGAGCGAAGTCGGTGTTCACCGTGAGGTCCAGGCTCAGGCTGGGGGTAATTCCCAGCTTGGCGTCGGCACCGAAGTCCACCGGGTAGGTGGTTCCCGGCTCCAGGGTGGGGATGCGTTGGGCCGCCCCCAGCGCGTACGGGGTGACGGTGGTGACCCGTTGCGGGGGCGGAGAGATCCCCTGGAGCAGCCCTGCCTCCGTGAGTCGGTAGAGGTCGAACTGCCGAGGTACCGGCGACCAGAAGGCCTGCTCGTTCTTCCGGCCGATGTAGCGGGCGGCGTTCACCCCCCAGGTCTGATCTTCCCGGGATCCATAACGGAGGGTGGAGAACGGGATGCGCATCTCCACGTACCACCCCTCCGTGTCCCGGGAGGTGGCCACGCTCCAGCTCCCGTCCCAGTTCGTATTCACTCCCCCTCCGCCCCGGACCTGGCCGTCGTACTCGATCCCCCCGGGGTTCGTACCGAAGACGAAGCCGTTCTGCCGGTCCTGATACGTGTCCAGGACGATGATGAAGGCGTCGGACTGTCGGAGGTTCGCGTTACGTCGTCGCTCTCCTACCACGATTTCCTGGGGTGCCCGGTCGAAAAGCCACGCGCCTACGTAGAGGGCGTCGTCGTCGTAGACGATGCGTACCTCGGTCCCCTCCGTAACCGGAGACCCCACCTGGGGCTCGTGCTGGACGAAGCCGGAGAGGGGGGGCGCCTCGGCCCAGACCGGGTCATCGAGATTCCCGTCCACCACCGGGCCCACATCCACCCGCACGGCCTCCGCGAGCCGGAGGGCGGGGAGACCCCCGGGATCGTCTCCGTCTTCTCCCGCCTGGCCATAAACCGGATAGGCCGTGGAGGAAAAAAGGAGGAGGGTGAGGAGGAAGAGACGTCGCAGTGAAGGGGGACTCTTGTCCATCGTCCTGCCTCGGGGTGAGAGTGTTGGCCACGCTCCCGTGGATCTCAGCGCTTCCGGAACGAAGATGAGGCACCGAAACCCTGAGTCCAAAACGTACCTCCAGAAGCCTGGCTTCCACAAACCCTTTGTCCAGGGCCGGCGGTAAGGGGAGCGCCCCGGCCGCCGGACCCTTCCGTCCTCATGCCCCGAACCTCCGGACACCTGCTTCTGGCTTTCGCGGCCCTCTTCTGGGCCGGAAACGCCCTCCTGGGCCGGGCATTCCACGAGGAGATACCTCCCGTGGCATTGGCCTTCTCCAGGTGGTCATTGGCCACCGTCCTCCTCCTCCCCTTCGCCTGGAAACACATGGTGCGGGACCGCCGGTCCCTTCTGGAGGCCTGGCCCGTCGTCCTGGTGCTTTCGGTGCTGGGGATCAGCACCTTCAATACGATCCTGTACCATGCCGCCCACACCACCACCGCGACGAACATCGCCCTGATCCAGACCATGATGCCCGCCACCATCGTGGGCCTGGAGCTCCTCCTTTTCGCTCAAGGAGTCTCGACGCGAAAGCTCCTGGGCGTCCTCCTGGCCATGGGCGGTGGGGCCACCGTTGTACTCCGCGGGAATCCCGGGGCGGTGCTGGAGTTGGATCTGGTCTCCGGCGACGTGTGGATGACGGGCGCCATGGTGATCTACGCCCTCTATTCCGTGCTTCTGCGCCGGCGTCCCCAGGTCCACCCTTTGAGCCTCCTGGGCGCCACGTTCGTGGTGGGAACCCTCCTCCTCATTCCCGTCTTTCTGTGGGAGTGGAGCGTGCAGGGCTCGCCCCGTTGGTCCTCGGGGCTGGTGGCCGCGGTCCTCTACGTCGCCGTCTTTCCTTCCATCCTCGCCTACTTTTTCTGGAACCGGGGGGTGGAGGAGGTGGGGGCCGGTGCCGCCGGCTTGTATGTCTGCCTCGTACCGGTCTTCACCGCCGTCCTGGCCGTTCCCATCCTGGGTGAGGCGCTACACGCCTTCCACTTGGCCGGATTCCTCCTCATCGCTGGGGGGATCGTCCTCTTCCGCCGCTGAACCCTCCCGCCGGAGCCCGTTCAAGCCTCGGTTAAGCGAAACGGGGCCGTCAGGGGTCATAAGGGGTGGGAGCGGGACGTACTACCGGGAGTGGCCTTGCTCGGCTGGCTCACAAGGTGCAAGGTGAGGAAGCGACCCGATCCTGGAATCCTGTACGGGGTTTCGACCCCCTTTCCGGATCTTCCCATGGCCGGCAGCCTGGACGCCCTTTTCGAGTTTCTCTTCCGGCACCCCCGGGTGGCGTACCGGCAGGGGGAGTTGATCTTTTCCGCTTCCTGGCCCCCGCTCCTTTTGGCTGCGGTCCTGACGCTAGCCTTGGCCGGGGTGGTGTGGAGCTACCGAAGTGGCCTGGGCGGGGGACGGAGGGGGTGGCTCCTGGCCGGTGTGCGGGCGGCGGTCCTCGGCCTCCTTCTCGTCTGTCTCCTGCGCCCTACCCTGGTCCTTTCCACCGTGGTTCCCAGGGAGAATGTGGTGGCGGTCCTGGTGGACGACTCTCGGAGCATGGAGATCCGGGACGTGGGGGGGAGGAGCCGAGGCGAAGTGGCCCGGGAACTGGCGGTGGAGGGCGAGAGCCCTCTCCTCCACGAGCTCAGGGAACGGTTTCTGGTGAGGCACTTTCGGTTCTCCGCCGGGGCGGAACGACTCAACGAGCCGGGAGCCCTGACCTTTCAGGGGAGTCGGACCCGGATCGGTCCCGCGCTGGAGCACGTGCGGCGGGAGTTCGCCTCCGTGCCCCTGGCCGGAGTCGTTCTGGTCACGGATGGAGGGGATCAGGATCCTCGGGCGCTGGAGGACGCTCTCCTGGCGTACCGCTCTCAGGGGATCCCCGTGCATGTGGTGGGCGTGGGTGCCGAAGAGCTGGATCCCGATGTGTCGCTGGACCGGGTGGAGCTTCCCGGAAGCGTGCTCCAGGGATCCACCGTATTGGCGGAAGCGGTGGTTTCCCATCAAGGTCTCGGCGGCGTGGTCGTGCCGGTGGAGGTGGAGGAAGAAGACGGCCGGCTTCTGGCATCCCGGGAGGTGGAGCTTCCCCGGGGGGGCGGAAGCGTCTCGGTCCAGGTTCCCTTCACGGTGGAGGAGGCGGGAGTCCGGTCCCTGCGGGTACGAGTGCCGCCGCAGGACGGGGAGGTGGTTCCTGAAAACAACCACCGAGACGTGAGTCTTCGCGTTCGAGGTGAGCCGGAGAAGATCCTCTATTTCGAAGGGGAGCCTCGCTTCGAGGTGGCCTTTCTCCGCCGGGCCCTGGAGGACGACGAAGCGGTGCGGCTGGTGGTGCTGCAGAGGACGGCGGAGGATCGCTACCTCCGCTTGGGACTGGAGAACCCCGATGAGCTTCTCAACGGCTTCCCCACCAGCCGGGAGGAGCTCTCCCGCTATCGTGCGCTCATTCTGGGAAGTGTGGAGGCCAGCTACTTCTCGTCGGACCAGCTTCGCATGATCCATGACTTCGTGGATCGTCGGGGAGGATCGCTCTTGGTTCTGGGCGGCCGCCGGTCCATGGCAGAAGGAGGGTACGGAGGTACGCCTCTGGCTCCCGTCTTTCCCCTGGACCCGGCGGGGGACGGGGGGAGGGACGACCCCTTTCTCGCTCACGTGCAGGTCCGACCCACTCCTCGAGGGGAGGCCCACCCCGCCCTCCACTTCGATGTGAACGATGAAGCCGGCGGGGTCCTGGCGGGGTGGGACCGGCTTCCATCCCTCACCACGGTGAACCGGATGGGTTCACCTCGGGCCGGAGCCACCGTTCTTCTGGAAGGAGAAGGACCGGAGGTCCCGGGAGGACGGCAGCCGGTCCTGGCGTTTCAGCCCTACGGGGCTGGCCTCTCGGCGGCGCTGGCCGTCCAGGACACCTGGCTCTGGCAGATGCACGCCGACGTCCCGTTGGAGGACGAATCCCACCAGAGGTTCTGGCGCCAACTCCTCAGGTGGATGGTCCAGGAGGTGCCCGACCCGGTGTACGCCGAGGCCGTTCGGACGCGGGTTGCTCCCGGAGAGGAGGTGGAGCTGGTGGCCCGGGTGAAGGACGAAGCCTACCTCCCGGTGAATGACGCGTGGGTGACCGCCCGAGTGGTGGACCCGGTGGGAGGGGAGGAGGAGATGGTTCTCGCCTGGGGCGTGGACCGAGACGGGCAGTACCAGGGCTCGTACCTTCCGGAGAGGCAGGGGCCATACGAGTTCCACCTGGAGGTTCGCCTGGATTCCCAGAACCAGGAGGCGCCTCTCCTCCGTCCTCCCCCCATCCAGGTGGAGGTGGGGGTGCTGGACGACGAGCTCCGAAGCGGAGCCATGAGAGGGGAGCTCCTTCGGAGGATCGCTCGGGAGACCGGGGGCGAGTTCCACGAGCCGAACTCGGTCTCCGGGCTGACCCAGGCCCTGGAGCACACGGATCGGGGCACAGTGGCGGAGGAGGAGCGGGACCTGTGGGATCTTCCCGTGGTCTTCCTGCTGGTCGTCGGTCTCCTTTCCACGGAGTGGCTCGTCCGGCGGCGGAAGGGCTGGGCGTGAGACGGGGTCTCGGCGGGAGACGGTCCCTGCGGGTGCTAGCTCTGGGCCTCCCGGTTCTGGCCCTGGCCGGGATCCTCCCCTCGGGGGGCGAGGCTTCGGCCCAGGATACACACGTGCTGGTGGTCACCGGATTGGGGGGGGATCCCGAGTTTCGGGATCGGTTCTACGAGTGGGGGGAAGAGATGTACGACGCCGCCCTGGACGCCGGTGTGGCCCCCCACCGCATCCGGCTTCTCACGGAGGATCCGGAGCGGGACCCGGAACGGGTCCAGGCTCGCTCCACCCGGGAGGAGGTGGAGAGAGCATTCCAGGAGCTGGCCCAGGAGGTCGCCCCTCAGGACCAGGTCCTCATCGTTCTCGTGGGCCACGGAAGCGGCTCCGGCCCCGACTCCCGGGTGAGCCTTCCGGGCCCCAGCCTCACCGCCGCCGAATACCGGCGTCTCGTGGAG
>SKZC01000282.1 GCA_007127575.1 Gemmatimonadota bacterium | reverse complement strand
GCCCACTGGTTGGCCTGGCGCACCTCCATGGCCCTGGGAGCGGCCCGGGAGCGGGTGCGGGTGGCCCGGGCGCTGGGGGAGCTGCCCCGCGTGAGCGAAGCCATGCGAAAGGGACAGCTCAGCTACTCCAAGGTCCGGGCCATCACCCGGGTGCAGGTGAAGAACGAAGAGATGGAAGAAGAGATGGTACGTCTGGCCCGTCAGGCCACGGCGGCGCACCTGGAGACGTTGGTGCGGAAGTGGAAGCAGGTGGAGCGGTGGGAGGAGCTGGAGAAGGAAGCGGAGCGTCACCGGAGCCGGGAGCTCTCCCTCCGTCCCGACGACGACGGCTCCTGGGTGGTCCGGGGCCGGCTGGATCCGGAGGTGGGCGCCCTTCTGGACAAGGCATTGGAGATGGCGGGAGAGGTGCTGTACCGGAAGGAGCGGAGGAAACTCAGGTCCAAAGAAACGGAAGCGGGACCTGAGGGCCCTCAGGCGGAGGGGCTGGAGGGCGAGGAAGTGACGGCGGCGCAGCGTCGGGCGGACGCCGTGGGTCTTCTGGCGGAGAGCGTGCTCCAGAACGGGCTTGTGCCGGGAGCGGGGGTTCAGGAGGAAGAAAGCGAGCAAGGGGAAGAGAGCGGGGAGGGGGAGCGCGAAGTCGCCCGGGGCTCGGAGCCCGCTCGCTCCATCGGCCGCGCAGACCGGTTCCAGGTGGTGGTGCACGTGGATGCGGAGGCCCTCCGGGAAGACGGGGAGGGAGGCGAGGCGTTCCTGGAAGACGGCCTCCGCGTTTCTGCGGAAACGTCTCGGCGCCTCGCATGCGATGCCGGCCGGGTCGTCATGACCCACGGCGAGGACGGCGGGGTGCTGGACGTGGGCCGACGGAGCCGGACCGTGCCCACCCCCCTCCGAAGAGCCCTGGACCACCGGGACGGAGGCTGCCGCTTCCCGGGGTGCGGGCTCAAATTCACCGACGCTCACCATATCAAGCACTGGATCGATGGAGGGGATACCAGCCTGGAGAATCTGGCCCTCCTGTGCCGACGGCATCACCGGGTCGTCCACGAAGGAGGGGTCCAGATGGAAAGGACCGGGGACGGTAACGTCCGGTTCCGCCGGCCCGACGGCCGGCTCCTTCCCGAATCGCCTCCGCTACCGCCTCTGGAGGGAGATCCGGTGGCGGAGCTTCGGGAGGCGGACGCCGCCGAAGCCATCGAGATGGACGAGTGGACGGTGACGCCAGATTGGAACGGCGAGCCGTTCGACTTCGACATCGCCCTGGGCTACTTCCTCTTCCAGGGACCCGAGGATGAGGGAGGCGACGAAGGGGACCGGAGGGGGGACGGAGCCGGCGATGGGGGCGTGGCCGACGGTGGCAGCAGTGTCGACGCTGGGGGTGGCGCCGATGGCGAGGATGGCATCCACGCTGGGGACGACACCGCCGACGAGGGCGACGACGCTGACGGGAACGCGGCCGACGACGGGTCCCTCCAAGGCTGAGCCCAGGCTCACCGGGCGCCGCCACCCCCCCCGCCAGGACTGGGAATCCTCTCCACCCGGGCCCCGAACCGTGGGGAAGGCCCGCTCCGCGCCCCCTTTGTAACAGGCGGTGAACGGTTCTATATTCCCTCTTCCTCAACCCAGGATGCTTTATGGTCGGACCCAGGTCGGCATCGTTTCACTCGGGCGGAGCCAAGGGCGACGTGTCGGTCCCCCATAGGCTCTATCGGCGGCCCCACTGGTTCGCCTGCAAGACCCGGTCGCGCTCGGAGAAGAAGACGGCGCTCCTTCTGGGCCGTCAGGGGATCGACACCTACGTCCCTCTGGTGAAGCGGGAGCGGGAGTGGTCGGATCGGACCGCCCGGGTGGGCTTCCCCGTCTTTCCCGGCTACATCTTCGCTCGCTTCGATCTCACCCGCCTCCACGAGGTGCTGGGTCTCCCCCTGGTGGCCGCCGTGGCCCGCCCCAACGGCTACCCCACCCCCGTTCGGGAGGAGGTCCTGGAGTCCGTACGCCGGATGGTGGAGGGGGCCAACGAGGCCGGTGTCATGCCCCAGCCGGAGGACTTCCTGGCGGTGGGCGACCCGGTGAAGGTGGTGAGCGGACCCTTCGAAGGAATGGAAGGCATCCTCATCGAGGTGAAGGGAACGACCCGGGTGGCCATCCGGATCCCGGTCCTTCGCCAGGCCAGCAGTGTGGAGGTGTCCCGGACCGCCGTAGCGCCCCTGAAGGGGCCAGGCCAAAGCCGGAGCGCCTGACTTCTCGTCTCTCCCACCCTCGCGCCCGGACCCTTTCTTCCCCCATTCTGCGCCGCCATGGACGTTCACGTAGAGTCCACGCCCATCGACGGCGTCAAGGTGGTTCGGCCCCAGGTCCATCAGGACCGTCGCGGGTTCTTTCTGGAGGCGTTCCGGGAGGACGAGTACCGGAAGGTGGGTCTTCCCGCCCGGTTCGTACAGGTGAACCATTCCCGCTCCGCCCAGGGGGTCGTACGGGGGCTCCACTTCCAGTGGGACCCGCCCATGGGGAAGCTCATGAGGGTTCTCAGGGGGCGGGCCTTTCTGGTGGCGGTGGACATCCGCCGCGGCTCCCCCACTCTGGGGGAGTGGTTCGGGACGGATGTAGAGGAAGGGGAACACCGTCAGATCTGGGCGCCGGCGGGGTTCGCCAGGGGCTTCTGTGCCCTCTCCGACGGAGTGGAGATCGAGTACCTGTGCACCGGCACATACAACGGGGAGAACGAGTCCGGGATCCTCTGGAACGACCCGGCCCTGGGGATCCGGTGGCCCATCCGCGATCCCATCCTCTCGGAGCGGGACACCCACGCCCAGACCCTGGAGGAGTGGCTGGCCCTCCCCGAGTCCCGGCACTTCCGGCACTCTGAATGAAGATGGTGGTGCTGGGAGCCCACGGCCTCCTGGGCCGCGCCGTGGTGGCTGAGGCCCGCACCCGGGGCCTGCCGGTCCGGGGTGCAGCTCGGAAGGAGGCGGATGTGACGGATCCCGGACTCCTCACCGCATTCCTGTCCGAAGCGGCTCCCCACTGGGTGGTGAACTGCGCCGCCTACACGGATGTGGACGGCGCCGAGGCGGATCCCGGCGTCCGCGAGGCCTTCCAGGTGAACGGGGAGGGGGCGGGCCACGCCGCCCGGGCCGCCGGCGAGGTGGGGGCCCGGCTCCTTCAGGTGAGCACGGACTACGTCTTCGACGGGGCCCTCCGCCGTCCCTACCGGCCTCACGACGACGCCCGCCCCCTGAACGCGTACGGGCGAAGCAAGTTGGAGGGAGAGGAACGGGTCCGGGAGTCGGGGGTGGGTCATGTCGTGGTCCGGACGAGCTGGCTCTACGGCCCCGGCGGCCGGAACTTCGTGGATACGATCCGGCATCTCGCCCGGGAACGGGAGGAGCTCCGGGTGGTGGACGATCAGCGCTCCCGCCCCACCCGTGCGGGAAGCTTGGCCCGAACCCTCGTGGACATCCTGATGGCCCTGGAGCCGGAAGGCGGAAGGGCCGTGGGCTTGGGGCAGGGGGGCAAGGGGGCGGAAGCGCCCATCCTCCACGCCAGCGACGGGGGTGAGGCCTCCTGGTACGAGTTGGCTCGGGAGGTGGTGAAGGTGGAGGGACTGGAGTGCCGGGTCCTCCCGGTGCCCTCCCACGAGATGCCCCGGCCGGCCCCCAGGCCCGGATACTCGGTACTGGATCTGGCGGAGACGGAGGCGCTTCTGGGACGGCGCCTCTCACCATGGCAGGACGAGCTTCGCGTCCACCTGGCGGGTGCCGGAGAGGTAGGGGCTATCCACGACGATGAGAGCCCATGACGGAGGACGACCCATGAAGGGGATCATCCTGGCGGGGGGTCTGGGGAGCCGGCTTCGGCCCATGACCCGCGTGACGAACAAGCATCTCCTGCCGGTCTACGACCGGCCCATGATCTACTATCCCATCCAGCAGCTCGTCCACGCCGGAATCCGGAGGATCATGGTGGTGACCGGAGGAGACTCCGCCGGCGACTTCCTCCGGCTCCTCGGCAACGGCCGGCAGTTCGGCCTCTCTCACCTGGACTACACGTATCAGGAGGGGGAAGGGGGGATCGCCGAGGCCCTGGGGCTGGCGGAGCACTTCGCCGACGGCGACGCGGTGGCCGTGATCCTGGGGGACAACCTCTATCAGTACCCCATCGCCCCCTCGGTGCAACGGTTCCAGGAGGAAGGCGACCGGGGCGCCCGCATCCTTCTCAAAGAGGTGGACGAGCCCGAGCGGTTCGGGGTCCCCGAGTTCGACGGGGAGCGGATCGTCCGGATCCACGAGAAGCCGGCGGATCCCGCCTCTCGCTATGCCGTCACCGGATGCTATCTCTACGACCCCCGGGTGTTCGAGATCATCCGGACGCTGGAGCCATCGGAGCGGGGGGAGCTGGAGATCACCGACGTGAACAACCGCTACATCCAGTGGGAAGAGATGGAATGGGATGTGGTGGAGGGGTGGTGGACGGACGCCGGGACCATCCCCTCCCTGTACCGGGCGAGCCGGTTGGTGGCGGAAGGGGGTGCCAACTCCGTGCTCCAGGCTCCTGATCCGGGGGAAGAGGGGGAGGGCGGCGTGGAGGCGGAAGTCGCAGCGGCGGATGGGGCGGCTTCGGGAGATCCGGTGTGAGGATCCTCGTCACCGGCGGAGCCGGGTTCATCGGCTCCAACCTCATCCGTTACCTCCTGGAGCAGCACGTGGGAGTGGAGATCGTGAACCTGGACCTCCTGACCTATGCCGGGAATCTGGAGAACCTGGCCGGGTTGGAAAAGGACGAACGCTATACCTTCCTCCACGGTGACGTCTGCGATCCGGAGGTGGTGCGGGAAGGACTTCGCCGAGCCGACGCCGTGGTCCATCTGGCCGCCGAGTCCCACGTGGACCGCTCCATCGAGGACGGGGCCCCGTTCGTCCGCACCAACGTCGTGGGGACGCAGACCCTCCTCCAACTGGCGCTGGAAGCGGGAGTGGGCCGGTTCGTTCACGTCTCCACCGACGAGGTGTACGGCTCCCTCCCGTGGCGGGATCCGGAGGCCATGGACACCCACGAGGCCCTCAGCGCCCGGGAGCGAGGAGAATCCGGCGAAGGGGGCGTCTTCTTCACGGAAGAGACCCCGCTGGCGCCCCGGTCTCCCTACTCCGCCTCCAAGGCGGCCTCCGACCACCTGGCGCTGGCCTACCACCACACCCACGAGCTCCCCGTCATCGTCACCCGGAGCTCCAACAACTACGGGCCCTATCAATTCCCGGAGAAGCTCATCCCCCTGGCCGTGACCCGGGCCATGGAAGGAGAGTCCATCCCCGTTTACGGCGACGGCCTCAACGTCCGGGACTGGATTCACGTGGAGGACCACTGCCGAGGGCTGGAGGCGGTGTTGGCTCGGGGAGAGCCCGGCGAGGTTTACAACTTCGGTGGGTTGGCGGAGCGGACGAACCTGCAGGTGCTAAAGGCGGTCCTGGAGGCCACGAACCGGGATCCCGAGCTCCTCCGCTTCGTCCCGGACCGGCCCGGCCACGACCGCCGCTACGCCATCGACACCTCCAAGGCGGAGGTGGAGCTGGGCTGGTGGCCCCGGATCGGGTTCGAGGAGGGCCTGGCCTCTACCGTGGAGTGGTACCGGGAAAACCGGCAGTGGTGGGAACGCGCCAAGTCCGGCGCCTACCGGGACTACTACAAACGCATGTACGGGGCGGGAGGGCGGTACGAGGGAGGGTGAGGCCGGCCCAGTCCGCTACCTTGGTTCCCAAGAGCTCACCGCAGGAACGACGGAGTCCGCTTCCCGCAGGGCTACGGGATCCTGGTGAACCCGCCACAGGTCGTGGCTAGCCTGCATGTTCAACCAGAGATCCGGTCCGTTCCCGAAGAAGCGTCCGAGCTTCAGGGCCATCTCCGGGCTCACGCCCCTGCGCTCGTTCACCAATTCACTGAGCGTCCGACGGGAGACTCGGAGGTGCTCCGCCGCACGGGTCACGGAGAAGCCCAACTCGCCCAGCTCCATCCGGACCACAGCCCCGGGATGCGTGGGTTGCCGTCCCGAATCCGACGGTCGGTGTGTCATGTGCGATCCCCCCCTTCAGTCTCAATGGTAGTCCGTCACCTCCACCTCCCAGGCGTCCCCCTCCTCCCAACGAAAGCAGATACGGTATTGAAGATTGATGGCAATGGCGTACATACCTTCCCGGTCACCCCTCAGCCTATGGAGGCGATTGGAGGGAAGAAGTAGTTGCGCGGGGTTCGAAGCGGCGTCGAGCTCGTCGAGCTTGGCCTGGGCCTTACCCCACAACGGTTGAGGAAGTCGCTTCCGGGCCCTCTTCCTGGGTGTCCCCTGGAAGATGTCCAGGGATTCTTTGTCCTTGAAGCTCCGGATCACAACTGTAACCCGTGACGTCTCGGGTGTCAATTGGCCGGGGAGCGCGCTCATAGGGTGGCCGGTAAGCGCGCTCGTAGGGTCTCCGCCGTGTGGGGAAAGAGATGAGGGTAGGACGGTCCGCACCATGGTGATATGGGACCGAACTCGCGGAGAGGCGCGGTGCGCACGCCTGCAACGGGCGCCTACCGGGACTACTACGAACGCATGTACGGGGCGGGAGGGCGGTACGAGGGAGGGTGAGGGGCCTCCACATCCGTTCGGGGGAAGCGGACGGTGAAGCGCGAGCCTCGGCCCGGTTGGGAATCCACCTCGATGTGGCCCCCGTTCTGCTTCACGATTCCGTAGACGGTGGCCAGGCCCAGCCCGGTTCCCCGACCCACATCCTTGGTGGTGTAGAAGGGCTCGAAGATGTGCGCCTGGACTTCCGGAGTCATCCCCGTCCCGGTATCCGCCACCGACAGGGCGACGTAGGGTTCCGCTTCGAGCCCCGGGACCCGGGCGGCCTCCTCCGGGGACACCTCCTCGGCCCGGAGGGAGATGGTGAGGCGACCCCCGTCGGGCATGGCGTCCCGGGCGTTCACCGCCAGGTTCATGAGGATCTGCTCGATGTGCACCGGATCCGCTTCCACCCTTCCTGCCGCCCCGGGCAGATCCAGCTTGAGCTCCACCTCCTGGGCCAGCACCCGCCCGATGAGCCGGCTGAACTCCCGGACCACCTCCACCGGATCCAACTCCTGGGGGTTCCGGGCCTGGGCGCGGGCGAACTGGAGGAGTTGGGTGGTGAGGTTCCCGGCCTTCCGGGTGGCCTGATGGATCTGGTCCACGTCCTCCATCATGGGAGAGGAGGAGGGTAGATCGTAGCGGAGGAGCTCCGCCGATCCCCGGATGGCTCCCAGGACGTTGTTGAAGTCGTGGGCGATCCCCGCCGCCAGCCGCCCCACCGCCTCCATCTTCTGGGCCTGCTGGAGCTGAGCTTCCAGGCTCTTCCGTTCTCGGAT
>SKZC01000179.1 GCA_007127575.1 Gemmatimonadota bacterium | reverse complement strand
TGGGGCTCCGCCAGCAGGTGAGTCGAAGCGATCAATTATTCACATTTCACGCAGGCGAAGGCTCAGGCTTCACCCACGTCGTGGTTCCGGTGACCGAAGACCGTGCCGAACTGTCCCTGGCGGTGCGGTTCGGCGAGCCGGGCCGCCTCTACATGCTCGGTGGGGGGATTTCGTGGGAGGCCTTGGACTTTCACGGCCCGGACCCATCCCTGGAGGTGATTCCGGACGGCGACTTCGACCGGAGGGAGCCGGCGCCGGAGTCAGTCCGTTCCGCCGTCGCCCCTCAGCTCGTGAACCGGGAAGCCCGCCGGGTGAACGTCATGGCGGGTCTGCGGCGACTTCGATTCATGGAGTGGAGAGGATTGGACGCCATCACAGGCGTCCAGGACGTCCCCTTCGGACTCGAGGCCGGGGCCGTCCTGGGCCATGCCATCTCCGGGCCCCTCCGGGCCGACGGATACGAGGAGCCCGATGCCATCCTGCGTGGAGAGTTCTTCCATGGACGAGCGGTGGGCGACGCCCTCCTTCACACCCTGATCCGAGGGGAGGGCCGGAGGCGCAGCGCACCCCCGGAGGGCCTCTCCCGTTGGGGCGACATCCTGGCCGAAGCAATGGCCTTGAGCTATTGGAGACCCGGCCCCGACAGCCGGCACCTTTTGGTGGCCCGTTTGTCCGGGGCGGGGGGGTGGCGACACTCGGGTCCCTTCCAGCTCACCCTGGGAGGAGAGGACGGAATCCGGGGGCTCCGGGACCACGAGTTTCCCGGAGGACGTAAGCTCATCCTCTCCCTGGAGGATCGGATCACTCTGGACTCACCCCTCCCGGATTTCGCCGACCTCGGCGTGAGCCTCTTCACCGACGTAGGCGTCATGCAGGCCGGCGGGGTGCCCTTCGGCAGGTCGTCGGGCGTACAGGCCGCGGTGGGCGCCGGGCTGCGTATCGGATTTCCGGCGGGTACCTCCAGTGTCATCCGGGTGGACGCAACCGTCCCGGTGACGGGGGACCGGGCCTTCCGTGGCCCGATGCTTCGGATCAGCTCCCGGGAGATTCTGGGGCTCTTGGCCCCACTGGGCAGCGTTCAGCTCCAGCGGAGTCGCCGGGCCGGGGTGGGTACGGAGTTCTCCGGCGTGGCCATCGATCCCTACCGGCGGTAACATGACCGACCTCGTCGCCGAGCTCGCCGTCCCAGCCTTTCTGGCCATCGCGGTGGGGATCAACCCTTTCCTCACCCTGTTGGCCCTGTCGCTTCTGGCCCAGTGGCCGGACCCTTCCTTTCTTCCCGGGGACTTGAGAGACCTGAGCTCCCGGGCCGTCCTTCTGGGCACGGCACTGCTCCTTGCGGTGGAGACCATGCTGGAGACATCCCGGTCCGTGCGCCCCTTTCATCAGGTGGCAGGGGCCTTCGTGCGTCCCCTCATCGCCATGCTCCTCACCCTCTTGATCTTCGTCCAACCACCGCTCTGGATGTCGCTTGGGCTCGGTGCCCTCGCAGCCGGTCTCACCTACTTCGTTCACGGGGTCCGGTCCGGCACCTGGTCTCGGTGGGACTGGGCCGAGCGGTCCCCCGCCCACCCCTTCCTCCTCCGGGGGCTTGAGTGGACCGTCGTCATGGCCCTCACGCTCACCGCCGTCTCCTCCGGGCACGTGTCGCATTTGTGGGCCCTGGGCGTGGTCGTCGCACTGGCCTTCCTGACGCCGGCAGGACTGGACGCCTTCGGCTTCGTACGACGAGCCACCTGGGCCGGAATCCGATCCTTCGTAGCCCCCCTGGGGTTCAGCCGGCAGCGGCGCCCCCCCCGTTGGGTGAGACGCGTCCACCCGATCTCGTCTGGGGGAGAAGTGCACGGAGGGGGGAAGGGATGGCCTGCCGCCGCGCTCCCGGGCGGGCCCTTTCGCCGTCTCCACCAGGGCTGGCTTGTCGGTCCGGGCCCCTCGTTTCCCATGCTCTTCCGTACCGCAGCGCGGGTCTGGAAAGTCGACGTTCAAGCCGTCCGGTGGGAGCTCAGACCCCTGGGCCCCCTCGTCCGGCGCCTCACGGTGACGGACCCCGCCGGAGAGTCTCACGAGTTCCTCCTCACCCTGGATGGCCCGGAAGAGCACCTCCTCCGACCAAAGCCGACCCCGGAGCGATCTCCCACCTCCGGGGCCCTGGGCGAAAGCTCATCCCCTTCCGACGCGAACGCATAATCAGTCCCCCCCCCAGTCGGCTGATTGTGGGGATCCCACGGCCCTGCGTCCTCGCCGAAGGGGCGCCCGACTCGCAACGAACCCCCGACATCCAACGGGGGAACCCAGGTCAAGGGACCGGGTAATCGGGCCCGCGGAAGACTGGAAGGGTTCGTATGAAGCCGAAGAAATGCCTTTGACTCGGGTCGTGGCCGTATATAGCTTTTACGGGATCTTCCCGGGGCCGGATGAGCCCCGTGCCGCCCGGAAGGCCGAAGCCCGGAGTGAAGGACCCGCCTCCCAATCGGGCGCTCTGAGAAGCGTTCGACCCTTCCCAACGCACCTGTGGACGAGGTAGAGTGAAACGCATGTTTTCCCCTTCTCGCGGTCTGGACTCCTTCGACCAGTACCTTCAGGATGTGGAAAAGTACCCCCTCATCCAGGATCCTGAAGAGGAGCGAGCCCTGGCCCGCAGGGCCCGAGCCGGGGACAAAGAGGCGGCGGAGCGGCTGGTCACCGCGAATCTGCGCTTCGTCATCTCCTACGTGAAGAAGTATCAGGGGAGAGGGCTGGGGCTCGCCGAGTTGGTATGCATCGGCAACGAGGGCCTGCTCAAGGCGGTAAAGAAGTTCGATCCCGACAAGGGAGTGAAGTTCATCAGCTACGCCGTCTGGTGGATCCGCCAAACCGTACTTCAGGCTCTCGCCGAACAAACCCGCTCCGTCCGTATCCCCCTGAACCAGAACTCCAACCTCGCCCGCCTCGCCAGAACCGACACCGCCCTGACCCAACAGCTCGGCCGTCCACCTACGGATCAAGAGATCGCCGAGGAGATGGACGAGCCCATCGAGACCATTCGAGCCCTCCGACGGGTGGCGGCCAGCGAGCTCAGCCTCGACGCCCCCATCGACCGAAGCGACCGGGATTCGTCCAGCTTCGGGGAGCGGTTCGCCGGCGCCGAGTCGGGAGACATTGAAGAGGACGTTGAGGCTGTGGCCCGGAGGGACTTTCTCGAAACCATGTTCGAGAACTACCTCACGGAGCGCGAACGCAAGATCCTCTATCTCTACTACGGCCTCGACGATGGAGAGGAGCGCACCCTGGAGGAGATCGGATCTCTTCTCGGCGTCACCCGGGAACGCATCCGTCAGATCCGCAATCGGGCCTTCGAGAAGCTCCGGGAAAGCCCCCACGGAGAATCCCTCTCCGGGTTCTGGAACCCGAACTAGATACCACGCTTCCACGCGTCCCGACTTCGGCGACTTCGGCGGCGATCTAGGGCTGCGGCCCCCCGCCCAGCGGGCACAGGAGGCCGAGGCGGCAACCCGAAGGGAGAAGGGGGGTGCGGCCCTGGATCGTCGTTGGAGACCAGGACCGCAAGACCCCTTCTCGGTGGTCCCTGTACGTCCTCAACAGCCTTCAAGAAGGATGTCGAAGGTCAGGCACTCACCGCCTCCTCCACCCCGACCTCTGTCTCCATTTGCGGGTCCGCACCCGGCGGAGGGCTGAGGAGGACCAGTTCCCGGGCATGCACTTCGGCAGTGGGGATGGTGACCCCATCGCGCTCGTACGAATCGTATTGGACCCGCCCTTCCACGTAGACCCGGTCCCCCTTTCGCACGTAGTCCTCGGCGAGCTGGGCCAGGCGGTTCCAGAGCGTAATCCGATGCCAATCGGTCCGTTCGCTCCCCCCCTCTCCTTCGTCAGGGCGCCACTGGTTCGTGGCCAGTGAGAGGTTGGCCACCTTCGTCCCGGACCGTGTTTCTCGAATCTCCGGATCCCGACCCACGTGTCCCACCAGGATGAGCTTGTTCACCGAACGGCTCATTGCGTCCCTCCCATCCCTCGCTGAACCCTGGCCGCACCCCCCGGCGAGTTCAGGGAGGCGGCATCGTCGAGATGGAAGGGTAGACGCCAGCCCGGGACGGTCCCATGGCCCCTTGAGCCCATCCAGCCGAACCGGGAAGGCGAAGCTCACGTCAGCTCTTGCACTCGTACCAGGAACGCCCCACCCCCACATCCACCTGAAGCGGAACCTTCAGCTCCATGGCTCCCTCCATCCTCCCCACCACCAGCTCCCGGAGGTCCGCCAACTCGCCCTCCGGAGCTTCGAAGACCAATTCGTCGTGGACCTGGACAAGGAGCCGGGCCCTCCACCGTCCGGACTGGAGAACCGAATGGATCTCGATCATGGCCTGTTTGATGAGATCCGCCGCCGTCCCCTGAATGGGCGTGTTCTGAGCCACCCGTTCTCCGAACTGGCGTACGTTCCAGTTTTTGGCCTCGATTTCGGGGACGTATCGGCGGCGCCCGATGAGCGTTTCCACATAGCCCTTTTCCCGCGCCGCTTCCACCTGGGCGTCCAGGAACTCTCGGACCCCTGAAAACCGCTGGAAGTATTCCTCGATGAAGCCGGCCGCCTCCGACCGGCTGACTCCCAACTGTCGCGCCAGGGAGAACTCTCCCTGCCCGTAGAGGGTGGCGAAGTTTATGGTCTTGGCCTGGGCCCGCATCTCATCGGACACCTCCGGCACGGGAACACCGAAGATCACCGCAGCCGTCTGCCGGTGTACGTCCCGCCCCTCCCGAAACGCCTCCACGAAGGCGGGATCTCCGGAGAAGTGGGCCAGGATCCGGAGCTCGATCTGAGAGTAGTCAGCCGCTAGAAAATGCCACCCTTCCTCAGGTACGAACCCCTTGCGGATCTCTCTCCCCAGCGGGGTCCGGATGGGAATGTTCTGCAGGTTGGGATCCGACGACGAAAGTCGGCCCGTGGCCGCCACGGTCTGATTGAAGGAGGCGTGGATCCTTCCGGTCTCCGAATTCACCAATCGGGGAAGGGCATCCACGTACGTGGACCGGAGCTTCTCCAACTGGCGATACTCCAGGAGCCGACGGGGAAGAGAGTGGCCCTGAGCGGCCAACTCTTCCAGCACCGACGCGTCTGTGGAGGGACCCGTCTTGGTCCGTTTCACCACCGGTAGCTCCAGCTTTTCGAAGAGGATCTCCCGAAGCTGCACGCTGGAGTTGAGGTTGAACTCCTCACCGGCCTCCTTCCAGACCTCCTCCTGGATGGCCTCCAGCTCGTCGGCCAGTCGCGCGCTCATTTTCTGAAAGAAGTCCGCGTCGATCCGGATACCGTCCCACTCCATCTGCGCCAGGACGGGCACCAGGGGCATCTCGAGTTCCTGGAACAGGCCGTGGAGCTTCTGCTCCTCCAGTTCCGAAGCAAACCTCTCTCGCAGTCGAAGCGTGAGGTCCGCATCCTCACAGGCGTACCGGGTGGCCTCCTCCAGGGGAACGCGGGAAAAGGGAATCTCCTTTTTTCCCGATCCCACCACGTCTTTGTAGGATGTGGGGGTGACACCCAAGAGATCGGTGGCCAGCGCGTCCAGGGAGTGCTGACGGCGCCCCGGGTCCAGAACGTAGGAGGCCACCATGGTATCGAAGGCGAGTCCTTGGAGCTCCACCCCCGCTCGGCGAAGGACCAGGAGGTCGTACTTCAGGTTCTGTCCCACCTTCTCCAGAGACGGATCCTCCAGGAGCTCCACGAGCGCGGACATCGCCGGCTCGCTCAAGCCCGGAAGGTTCACGGGTCCCCCTTCAGCCGCTTCCTCATCGAGGAGGGACGACTCGGGAGGCTCATGACCCACGGGCAGGTAGACCGCCACTCCTTCCGCCCAGGAGAGGGAGATGCCCACCAGGTCCGCCCTCATGGCATCCAAGGAGGTGGTTTCCGTGTCCACCGCCACCCTTCCGGCTTCTCGGATCTCGTCCAGGAGAGTCTGGAGGTCCTGGACCCGGGTCACCGCCTGGTAATCCAGCTCGTCCCCTGATGAGCTGGCACCTCCATCCCCGCTCCCCTGGGCGAAACGCTGGATGAGACTCCGAAACTCCAACTCCACAAAGAGCTTGCGAAGCCGTTCCATGTCCGGAGGTCGCACCCGGAGTCGCTCCAGGTCCAGCTCCATGGGCAGGTCCGTCCGGATCGTCACCAGCCGCTTAGACAGTGCGATCTGATCCCGGTTCTCCTCGACGGACCGACGCTTCCCCTTCCACGGGATTCGGTCCGGATGGGCCAGGAGCTCCTCCAGGGGGCCCACCTCATCGAGAAGTCGGCGAGCCCAACCATCCCCGATGCCTGGAGCTCCGGGAATGTTGTCGGATGAGTCCCCCACGAGTGCCAGGTAGTCCACCACCGCCTCGGGCGACACCCCCAGGCGTTCCGCGGCATTCGACTCATCCACCCACTCCGCGTCGACTCCTGAAGGCCCACCTCGGCCCGGGTTCAACAGGTGCACACCGGGCCTGACGAGCTGGTGGAAATCCTTATCCCCGGAAACGATGACCGCCTCCAGTCCCGCCTCCGACGCCTGGGCCGCCAGCGTCCCGATGACATCGTCCGCCTCGAAGCCGTCCAGCTCCACCACCTGGTCGTGAAACCCCTCCACCAGCTCCCGAATCCTGGGCAAGGAGTCCCGGAGCTCGTCAGGCATCTTTTCTCGCGTCGCCTTGTACTCGGGAAACTCCTTTTCTCGGTGGCTCATCCCAGCATCGAAAACCACCGCAAGGTAGTCGGGCTCGTAGTCGTCCCGGATTCTTAGTAGGAAGTTCGCGAATCCCCAGGGCGCCGACGTGTTCTCACCCCTGGAGTTGGTGAGAGGCCGATTCACGAAGGCGAAGTAGGCCCGGTATATGAGAGCGTAGGCGTCGATGAGGAACAGCCGCGGGGCCGTCTTTTCAGGAACCTCCACCATGGAGCCACCTCGACGGTGTAGGGACGGTGTTGGGCGAGGGAGGAGAGGTCACCCATCCGGACAGACGAAGAGGGGAGCCACCTTCCGGTGGCCCCCCTCTTCAACCTCGTCTTTTGGGACGAAGTACCCCCCGCTCAGTCTCCGGCGGGCGTAGGCGTTCGACCTCCCTCCATGGCGTGGAGAGTGTCGATCATCTTCTGAGCCGACTCCTCCATGTCAATGACCAGGGAGTCAATCCGGGAGACGAAGTAGTTGTGGGCAATGCTCACTGGAATGGCGATGGTGAGTCCGGTGGCGGTAGTCAACAACGCCACCTTAATCCCTCCGGCCACCAATGTAGCTTCCACCTCTCCGGCCATCTCAATGGCCTGGAAGGCGATGATCATCCCGATCACGGTCCCCAGGAAGCCGAGGAGGGGCGCCACGTTCGTGAGGGTGGCCAGGACCACCAGACCCTTCTCC
>SKZC01000445.1 GCA_007127575.1 Gemmatimonadota bacterium | reverse complement strand
TGGGTTCGCATCGATCCGGGGCAGTTGGAGCAGGCCGTGACGAACCTGGTGGTGAACGCGGGAGAAGCCCTGCCCGACGGAGGTCGGATCACCGTAGAGGTTCGGGCCGGGATGGAGTCCGGGTCGGTGCGAGGAGGGCAGGTGACTTTGCGGGTGACGGACACCGGGCCGGGAGTGCCTCCGGAGGTCCGCTCCAAGATCTTCGACCCCTTCTTCACCACCAAGGGTTCGGGAACGGGGTTGGGCCTCTCCACGGTGATGGGGGTCATGGAGGGCGCCGGCGGGAAGGTGACGCTGGAGGATGGCCCCGGCCCCGGCGCCGGCTTCGTCCTGAGCTTCCCGGAGGCACCTTCGCCTCCGTCGGTGGAGGACCGGAAGCCGGAGGCGGCGGCCCCTGTCGGGCGCTCGGACAGCACCCCATGGGCTCCCTCCATCCTCCTGGTGGAGGACGAGCGCCCGGTCCGGGAGGTCATGGTGAAGCTTCTGGAGAGGGCGGGACATCGGGTGTGGGCCGCCGCCGATGGGGAGGAGGCTCTGGCCGTCATGGAGCGCGTCGGATCGGAGGTGGACCTCCTCATCACCGATGTGGTGATGCCGGGAATCCCCGGGCCCGAGCTCGTGGATCGGGTACGGGTGGAGCGGCCGAGCCTTCCGTTCCTTTTCACCTCCGGCTACGCCCCCGGGGAGCTGCAGGAGCGGTTCTCGGGCTTCCAGGACACGGAGCACCTCCAGAAGCCCTTCACCCCGAAGGATCTCCGGGAGGCGGTGGCTCGGGCCGTGCAGGCCAGCATTCCCTGATGGATTACCGCCGCCGACCCGCCAGGACCTCCTCCACCTCCTCCCACCGGACGCCGGCCCCCAGGAGGGCCACCAGGAGGTGGTAGACGAGGTCCGCCGCCTCCTCCCGGATCCCTTGGGGGCGGCCTCGCACCAGGGCCGTGAGAAGCTCGGCCCCTTCCTCCCCCAGCTTCTTGACGCGGAGGTTCTCGTCGTCCAGGAGACGGGAGGTGTAGCTGCCCTCCGGACGCTCCCGACTCCGCGCTTCCAGAGTGGCCCATAGGTGAGCCAGCGGAGTCTCCGGGGACGGCGTGGTGGAGGGGGCGGGGTCGGCTCCGGCTCCGAAACAGGTGGGGTCGCCGGTATGGCACGCGGGCCCCGCGGGCTCCACCAGCGCCAGCACCGTATCTCCGTCGCAGTCTCCGTGAAGGGAGACCAGGCGCTGCACGTTCCCCGAGGTGGCCCCTTTCCGCCAAAGCTCCTGCCGGGAGCGGGACCAGTAGTGCATCTCCCCGGTGGAGAGGGTTTCCCGTAGAGCCTGGGCGTTGGCCCACGCCAACATGAGGACGGCTCCGGACCGCCGGTCCTGGGCCACCACCGGGATGAGGCCGTTCTCGTCGAACTCCAGGCCGTCTACATCCTTGTCGGCGCGTATCCTTCGGTCCCGGGCGGTCATGTCGTTCCCTCGGGGATCGGTCGCACCGGGACCCCCCACTCCGCCAGGTCCGCCTTGATCTTCCTCACGGTGGTGAGCCCGTCGTGGAGGATCCCCGCCAGGAGGACGGCGTCGGCCCTTCCATCGGTGAGCCCGTCCCGGAGATGCTCGTGGGACCCCGCCCCTCCCGAGGCGATGACGGGTACTGACACCCGCTCCGCCACCGAACGGGTGAGGAGGAGGTCGTAGCCCGTGCGGGCCCCGTCCTGGTCGATGCTGGTGAGGAGGATCTCCCCCGCGCCGCGCTGGGCGCATTCCCGGGCCCACTCCACCGCATCCAAGCCGGTGGGCTTGCGGCCCCCATGGGTATAGTGGGTCCATCCCACTTCCCCGGACTCCGACGGAGGATTCCGGGCGGCGTCCACGCTGGCCACGATGCACTGGCTCCCAAAGAGCTCCGCTCCTTCCGTGAGGAGCTCGGGCCGCCGGACCGCAGAGCTGTTCACCGAGATCTTGTCGGCCCCGGCCCTGAGAAGCTCCCCCATGTCCTCCACCGTCCGGACGCCGCCTCCCACGGTGAGGGGGATGAAGCGGACCTCCGCGGTGCGCTGGACCGTCTCCAGGAGGGTCCCGCGCTTCTCGTGGGACGCCGTGATGTCCAGGAAGACCACCTCGTCGGCACCTTCCTCCTCATAGCGGCGGGCCAGCTCCACCGGGTCGCCTACGTCCCGCAGGTTCCGAAATTGAGTGCCCTTCACCACCCGTCCCCCCTCGACGTCGAGGCAGACGATGATTCGAGGTCGGAGCATCTCAGTCCGTCCCCGGCGAGATGTCCAGCTTCACCGAACCCTTGGTGCTGAAGACGTCCGTCCCTTCTCTCATGGCCTGGCGCAAAGCCAGCCCCGTGGCCTTCACCGCAGCCTCCACGATGTGGTGGCGGTCCCGTCCCCGGACCACCTTCACGTGGAGCGTGGCGCCCAGGTTCACCGCCAGGCTCTGGAGGAAGTGCTCATAGAGGTGGGAGGGCAGGCGGCCTACATAGTAGGGGCGCCCTCCCACGTCCACGGCGGCCTGTACCAGAGCCTCATCCATGGGCACCATAGCCCACCCGTAGCGTTCGGCTCGCTCCGGGAGCTCCACTCGAAGGGCCAGCCCCAGGGTGATGGCCACGTCCTCCACCAGGTGGTGCCGAAGGTCCCCCTGGGCCTCCACCGTGAGATCCAGGGCCGCGTACCGGGCCAGCGTCTCCAGCATGTGGTCCAGGAAGCGGTCCCCCGTGGCCACCTCGGTCTCTCCCGTACCTCGCTCCACCGCAAGGGAGATCTGGGTCTCCCGGGTCTCCCGTTCGATTCGGCTCATGATCCAAACTCCTGTGCCACAAGGGCCCCATCCAGGGCGCCGGTGTAGAGGGCCATCCCCAACACGGCCCCGTGGGCGTCCAGCTCCGCCAAGGTGCGAAGATCCTCCATCGTCCCGATCCCCCCCGACACCCATACCGGATGCGGCGAGGCCTCCAGAACCTCCAACACTTCCCCTCGCTCGATCCCGGTCATCCTCCCTTCTCGCCCCACGTCGGTGCAGAGGACCCCTGCCAGGGGAAGGTCCTGAAGGGAGGGGAGGAAGCGATGGACGGCCAGCTCTGTGGACTCCGTCCACCCCCGACGCAGGACGACCCCGTCCCGGACATCCGCCGCCACCACCACTCGGCCCGGATGACGCTCCGCCAGCTTCCGGAGCCAGGTGGCATCGTCGATGGCCCGAGTCCCCACCACAACCCGATCCACGCCCTCCCCTAAAAGGGCGTCGGCGGACTCGGTGTCCCGGATTCCTCCGCCCACCTGAATCTCGGCGTCGGTGGCCTCCCTCACCTTCCGGATCAGCTCCCGGTTGTCCCCCTCTCCCAACGCCGAGTCCAGGTCCACCACGTGGAGGTGACGGAACCCCGTCTCCCGCCACCGGAGGGCCACCGCCGGCGGGTCCGGAAGGGAGACGCGCTCCTCCTCCGGACGTCCCCCCACGAGCTGCACGCAGCGACCGCCCCGGAGGTCCACCGCCGGAACCGCGATCACCGGGCGGCCTCCTCCAGGAAGTTCTTCAGGAGCCGGAGACCCGGGGAGGAGCTCTTCTCCGGGTGGAACTGGACGCCCACGGCCCGGCCTCGCCGAACCGCCGCAGGGAAACGTTCTCCCTCGTACTCGGACCAGGCGATGATGGGGGAGGGATCGCCGGTGAGCTCGCAGACATAGGAATTGGCGTAGTAGGCCACCAGGCCTTGCCCCGGGTCGGTGGCTCGGAACAGGGTGTCTCCCTCGGCGGCCACGTCGTTCCACCCCATCTGGGGCACCCGTCGCCCCTTGAGCTTCCGCACCCGTCCCGGAAGGAGTCCGATTCCCGTCCCTTCCCCCTCCTCGCTCTCGGCGAAGAAGAGCTGCATCCCCAGACAGATCCCCAGGCAGGGAAGCCCGGCCTCCAACGCCTCCCGCACGTCCTCCTCCCGGTCCCGGAGGGAGCGCACCGCCGCGCCGAAGGAACCCACACCCGGGAGCACGAGGGCTTCCGCCGAGAGGGCCCGATCCCAGTCCGGGGTGATGGTCACCGTTCCCCCTCCGGCCTCCAACCCCTTCTTCAGGGAGTGGAGGTTTCCGGCCCCGTAGTCGAAGAGCGCCACATCCATTCGTGTCGTCCCGTGTCTCCTCAGCGTCCGTCCTGGAGGGCCGTGTCCAACCCTTCCAGCAGTCGGTCCATGGCCTCCCAGGGTCCCACCGTGATCCGGAGACCCCCTCCCACCCCGGGAAGATCCGCAAAGGGCCTCACGGCCACGCCCTGCTTCCGGAGCGAGATGGCCAGCCGGGCAGGCGGCGATTCCGTGGCCGGGGAGGCGCCGGCTTCCGGTGAGGGGCCCACGGGAACGAAGAGGAAGTTGGCGCCCGACGGGAGGGGGCGGAAGCCGCGCTCCTCCAGCTCGACTCGAAGCCGGTCCCGGTTCCTCTGCACATCGGACACGATCCCCGTCAGCCAATCCCCGGAGTCCGCCACTGCCGCCGCCGCCGCCTTCTCCGGGATCCGCCCCACCTTGTACGGCCCACGGGACTTCTCGATCTCGTGAATCAGCTCCGGGTCGCCTACGGCGTAGCCCACCCGGAGTCCCGCCAAACCGTAGGCCTTGGAGAGGGTCCGGGTCACCACCACCCGGGGGCTGGACGGCGCCTGGCGGAGGAGGGAGAAGTCGTGGAATTCGGCGTAGGCTTCATCCACCACCAGGACGGGTCCCCCGGGGCCTCCGGCGGCGTCCAGGAGGGTGAGTAGCCACTCCCGGGAGGCCACCTCCCCGGTGGGGTTGTTCGGGGAGCATACGTAGATGGCCGACGGTCCGGGCTCGAGAAGCGCCTCCGGAGGGGGAAGAAACGACGCCGGTGTCCCCTCCGACGCGTTGTCGGCGTTGGGAGAGGGGATGGGGTGAGCCTCCAGGGCGTTCATCCGGGCGAGGAGGGGAACCATCCCGAAGGTGGGTGCGGGAAAGGTCACCCGGTCCCCTGGGTCGCACGAGGCCCGGAAGGCCGAGTCCAAGAGGTCGTCGGATCCGCAGTCAGTGGCGATGGCCTCCAGGGGGATATCGTATCGCCGGGCCACGGCCTCCTTCAGCTCTTCCCCGTATCCCGACGGGTACCGGGTCAGGTCGGCTCCGTCCGCTTCGGCCAGGACCCGAGCGGCGGCGGGGTGAGGTCCCCAGAGGTTCGTGTTGTCCGAGAGGTCCACCGGCACGGACCGGCGATCCGGGACATAGGGCACCAGTTCACGGTAGGCGTTTCGAGGGAAGGGCGTCATGCCTCGTCCTCCATGGTGTCGTCACGTTCGGTGGGCCGTGGGGAGCTCTCCCCGGATCCGTCCCCCGACCTTCGGGGATCTCGGAGTTCAGCCGCTCGGGCGTGGGCGAAGAGGCCTTCGGCCCGGGCCAGCCGGATCGTGTCCTCCCTCAGCGCTGCGGCCCCCGAGGGATCCAGCTCCTGCCAGGTGTAAAAGCGGAGAAAGTCCAGGACCGAGAGACCGGAAAAGGAATGGGCTCCGCCGGCGGTGGGAAGGACGTGGTTCGCTCCGGTGAGGTAGTCTCCGAAGGCCACCGACGAGGGCTCCCCCAGGAAGGCCGTGCCGGAAGTGGGTACCGCCTCCAGGTCCGCTCGCGGCTCCGAGGTATAGAGAGCCAGGTGCTCGGGGGCGTAGCCACGGGCAAACTCCAGGGCCGCCCAGCGGTCAGGTGCCAGGAGGAGCGCTCCTCGGCCTCTGAGGGCCGACTCCACCGTCTCCCGCCGGGGGGCCTGCCGCACCTCCTCCACCAGGGCATCCCGGATGCTTCCGGCCAGCTCCCCGTCCCAGGTGACGGCCACCACGGCGGCGTCGGGGTCGTGTTCCGCCTGAGCCACCAGCTCCGCCGCCACCAGGAGCGGGTCCGCCTGGGGCCCCGCCACCACCAGCACTTCCGACGGCCCGGCGGGGGAGTCCACTCGCACTTCGCCTGCCACCTGCCGCTTAGCCTCGGTGACCCAACGGTTCCCCGGGCCCACCACGGCGCGAACGCGAGGAACGGATTCGGTTCCATAGGCCAATGCGGCCACGGCCCCGGCACCCCCCAGCGCGAAGAGGCGAGTGGCGCCGGCCACCTCACACGCCGCCAGCACCTCCGGCGGAGGCTCGCCCGATGGGCCCGGGGGGGAGGCCACCACGATCTCTTCCACCCCCGCCGTCCGGGCGGGAACCACCCCCATGAGGACGGAGCTGGGGTAGACCGCCCGTCCTCCAGGGGCGTACACCCCGACAGCCTCCAGGGGAACGGAGCGCCGCCCAACCCGAACCCCCGGTTCGGAGGTGAACCGGACCGGGGGGGGAATCTGGGCCCGGTGGAACCCTTCCAGGTTACGAGCCGCCCGCTCCAGCGCCTTCCGGAGAAGAGGGTCCAGCCCCTTCAACGCCTGGGCCCACCGGGCCCGGGGTACCTCCAGGGCGTCCAGCTCCACATCGTCCAGCTCTCGTGCCATCCGGAAGAGGACGGTGTCTCCTTCCGTGCGCACCTCTCGCACTATGGCTCGGACCCCGTCCTCCAGCTCCCCGGCGTCCGGGAGCTCCCGATCCAGAAGGAGTCGCAGGTCCTCCGGAGGGAGCTCGTCCAGCGCTCCGTCCACCGCCAAGAGGCCGTCCGCGGGGGCCTCACTCACGGCATCAACCTCTCGATGCGGGTGATGAGCAGCCCCTCGGCTCCCAGCGCCTTCAGCTCCCCGATGATCTCGTACACCCGGTGGTCGTCCACCACGGCGTGGACCGCCACCCAGGAACCGCGGTCCAGGACGTCCACGATGGTGGGGCCCGAGATTCCAGGCAGAATCTCCCGGACCTCGTCCAGGCGATCCCGGGGAACGTTGGCCATGAGATAGCGCTTTCGCTCTGCCCGGAGAACGGATCCCAGGGCCGCCACCAGACCGTCCACCTCCTCCCGGAGCCCCGTCTCCTGGTAGCTCTCGGGATGGGCTACCAATCGCGCCGAGGAGTGCAGGATGGTTCCCACCGACCGAAGGCGGTGGACCCGCAGGGTGGATCCAGTGGAGACCAGGTCCACGATGGCTTCGGCCACCCCCAGGTGCGGGGCGATCTCCGCCGCTCCCGACACCGGGGCGATCCGCACCGGGATCTCCAGATCCTGGAAGTACCGGGTGGTGACTCCGGGAAAGGAGGTGGCCACTCGGGTTCCGGGAGGGATCTCCTCCGGCGACGTCACGGGGCTGTCGTCTGGTACCGCCACAACGAGGCGACACTTTCCGAACCCCAGATCCAGGAGCTCGGGGATCTCCCGTCCCGCCTCCGCCACCAGGTCGCTTCCCGTGATCCCCAGCTCCGCGGCCCCGTCCGCCACGAACTCCGGCACGTCCTGGGCCCGGACGAAGATGGCCTGGAAGCGGTCCCCCAGAGACGCCACCAGGGCCCGGTGAGCCCGGAACTGGGCCTTGAGTCCCGCTTGCTCGAAGAGCTTCAGCGAGTCCTCCGATAGCCTTCCCTTGTTCGGGAGAGCGATGCGCAGGGGCCGGTCGCCTCGGCCCC
>SKZC01000043.1 GCA_007127575.1 Gemmatimonadota bacterium | reverse complement strand
CGGAGTTCTGTTCATGCGTCGCTTTCTCCTGTTGGGACCCGACTGCGGGCCGCAGAACCCTTACTCCCTACCAGCAATCGACTTATCGATTTGTATTTGCCTCTCTACATTACATGAATTCTCACATCGTATGTTCTTTTGCACAAACCACCTGCCTCCCATCGCCCGCGACAATCCGCCTCAGGGCCGCCCGGGGCGGGTTAGAGGCCCGCGGACGGGAGTTCTTCCCGGACCAGGTCTCGTATTCGTGCCTGTCCGGCGGACAAGGCCACTTCATCCAGAAGTATCACCGGGTGCCACATCCTTCCACCATCGCCTTCGTCCAGCGCCCCTTCTCCATGGGCAGGGACTCGAAAAAGAAAGACGTGGTAGCGAGCCTGCCGGTGCGAAAAACGGTGTTCCACCGTCCCCAGATGTTGCCCGGGTTCCAGACCGGCCCATCCCTCCTCCGCCGCGGCTTTCGCGGCAGCCGCGTGCAGAGCGGCTCTGTCGGGCTTCGGGGGGGAGGCCCCATCACCGCCTCCTCCCTCCCGCTGCCACTCCTCGCCGGGGAACTCCCACATTCCGCCAAGCAGGCCCTCCTGGGGCCTCCGGCGGAGGAGGACCCGAGGAGAGCCGTTTTTCCCGGGCTCCGCCACCATGACGGCCACACCCACCCACATCTCCCGCACCCATGCCGCCCTTTGGGGAGCCGGGCGTTCCTCCTGGCTCCCGTTCATTCGGGCCCGACAGTGGTCCCGTACAGGACATTCGGCGCATTCCGGGGCTCTGGGCTTACAGAGGGTGGAGCCCAACTCCATGAGGGCCTGGTTGAAGGCTCCGGGCTCCTGGGGATCCACCAGCTCGCCGGCCCATTCCCGTAGCTCCTTCGGCGATGGAGTCGCCTGGTCGTTGATCCGGGAGAGAACCCGGCGGACGTTCCCGTCCACGGCAGGAGCCGGCACGCCGTGGGCGATGCTTGCCACCGCCCCTGCCGTGTAGGGCCCCACCCCGGGCAGATCCCGGAGGACTTCCGGGTCACTGGGAACCGAGCCCTGGTGCCGCTCCCGGATGATGGAGGCGGCGCGGTGGAGGTTCCGAGCTCGGGCGTAGTATCCCAGACCGGTCCAGAGCTCCAGCACCTCCTCCAGGGACGCCTGACTCAGGGAGTCCACGTCGGGGAACCGCTCCATCCACCTCCTGTAGTAGGGGACGACGGTCTCCACCCGTGTCTGCTGGAGCATGAATTCGGAGACCAGGACCCGGTACGGGTCGGTGGCCTCCCGCCAGGGGAGGTCTCTCTTGCGGGCATGAAAATACTCCAGCAGCCGCCGGCGGAAGCGTCGAATCTCATCAGGTCCGGAGGGAGGGGCTCGCTGATCCATGGCGGCAAGCTAGCACCCCGGCTATCGTGGAATAAGAGGGGCGCGCCACCCCTTCACCCTTCCCCCCCCACACGCAGGGTCCTCCATGCGATTCACCACCTATACGAAGTACAAGGGGAGCTGGCTGGACGCGCTGAACCTGCAAGCGCTCCTGGACCACCTTTCCGACTTCCTCATGGACGGAGGGTTTGCGGGTGGCCCCCACTTTCACCCCTACTGGGGCTGGTCCGGGGACGAGGACACCTCATCCACAGACGCCTTGAAGGAAGCGCTGCTCAAGGCACTGTTGGAAAGCGGGCAGCTCACCCCGGAAATGCTCCAGGAGCTTCGGGGTGAGGGTGAGGGCGACGCCGACGTGCGGGCCCGGATCGCCGAGCTCCTGGACGACCTGGTCCAACGGCTGGTGGAAGAAGGCTATATCTCCCTGGAGGAGTCCGGCTCCGGCCCCAGGCCCGTGGGCATGGATGAGGACGGGCAGGTGGACGAGGCCCAGGATGCGGCCCGGACGGTGGACTTTCAACTCACCCGTAAGGGGATGGACTTTCTGGGCTACCGTGCCCTGAAGGGACTCCTGGGGGCTCTGGGAAAGGCATCGGCGGGAGCCCACGACACACCCCAGCTCTCCACGGGGGTGGAGGCCTCCGCCGCGTCCCGTCCGTACGCCTTCGGGGACACCTTGAACCTGGACATCCCCGCCACCCTGAAGAACGCCCTGGAAAGGGACGGTCTCGCCTTTCCCCTGGACCTTCGCAGAGAGGACCTGATGGTGCATCAGACCGAGTATCGGTCCTCGTGCGCCACCGTCCTCATGCTGGACGTCTCCCACTCCATGATCCTGTACGGAGAAGATCGGTTCTCTCCGGCCAAGCGGGTGGCGCTGGCCCTCTCCCATCTCATCCGTACCCAATATCCCGGGGACGGCCTCCGGGTGGTGACCTTCGGGGACCGGGCTCAGGAGATCCCCCTCTCCCGCCTGGGTCAGGCGCAGGTAGGGCCCTTCCACACCAATACCGCCGAGGGCCTGGAGGTGGCCCGGCGCATCCTGGCGGCCCAGAAGCAGGACATGCGCCAGATCATCATGATCACCGACGGAAAGCCCAGCGCGCTCACCCTGCCCGACGGGAGAGTCTATACGAACTCGGCAGGGCTGGATCCCCGAATCCTCCAGGCGACCTTCCGGGAGGTGGCGGCTTGCCGCAAGTCGGGGATTCTCATCAACACCTTCATGCTCGCCCAGGACCCCTACCTGGTCCAGTTCGTTCGCAAGGTGTCGGAGATCGCCCGAGGGAAAGCCTACTTCACCACCACCATGACCTTGGGCCAATACGTCATGATGGACTTCCTGCGTCGGCAGACGAAGCGCGTCCGCTAATGTTCGTCACCGGACTCCGCTGCCTACGGTGCCACGGCCTACTGGATCCGGCTCCTGATCACTACCTCTGCCCCACATGTGGGGACGGAGAGACGGGTGGGAACGGAAAGACGGGAGAGGCTCCCGTGTCGGGAGGGCAGGATCCGGGGATTCTGGACATCGAGTACGACTATGACGCGGTGGCCAGAGCTGTAAAGGAAGGGGACGGGTGGCTGGACCACCGCAGGGACCTCTTCCGCTACCTGCCCCTCCTCCCCGTGGACTCCCCGGGACCCGGTCCGCCGGCGGGCGGAACCCCTCTGGTGCCGGCCCCACGCCTCGCCCGGAGGCTGGGACTCCGAGCCCTCTACCTGAAGGACGAGGCCCGGAACCCCACCCGCTGCCTCAAAGACCGGGCGACGGCCGTCGGAGTCACGCTGGCCCTCTCCCTGGAGCGAAACACGGTGTACTGCGCATCCGCTGGGAACGCGGCCATCTCGCTGGCCGGCTTCGCCGCGCATCTGGGTCTGGAGTGCCGGGTCTTCGTGCCCAACCGGGCCTCACCCGAGCGACTTCGCTGGCTTCGGCGTTACGGGGCCCACATCCAGGTTTCGGATGGGAACTACGACCAGGCGTTCGCCGAGTCGGAACGGGAAGGGCGGAGGGAGGGATGGTATAGCCGAAACTGCGCCTTCAACCCCTACTTGGTGGAAGGCAAGAAGACCGCGGCCCTGGAGATCGCCCAGGAGTTGGGCTGGGAGGTCCCCGACGTGGTGGTGTCCCCGGTGGGAGACGGCTGCACCCTGGCGGCGCAGGGAAAGGGCTTTCGCGAGCTCCGGACCCTGGGCCTGGTGGATCGGACCCCGGCCCTATTGGGGGTCCAGGCCGCAGGGGTGTCCCCGCTGGTGGAACGGCTCCACAACGCGGGGGGCGCGCCCACCCATCCGGCCACACCGTCCGGCACCCGGGCTGCCTCCATCGATGTGAAGGGACCCCGAAACGCCCGCCGCGTCCTCAGTGAAGTGGAAAGCTCCGGAGGCACGCTTCTCTCCGTGGACGACCCGGCCATTCAGGAAGCGCAGGAGGCCCTGGCCCGGGACGCTGGAACCGTGGCGGAGTTCACCAGCGCCGCCACACTGGCCGGTCTGCAATCGTACCTGACCTCGGAAGGAGCAGCGGCACGGGACCTCACCGCCGTCCTCCTCATCACCGGGGGGCGTTGGGAGGAGGACTGACTCCCCCGGACCTGGGCCGGCGGCGTCCCCGTACCCCACCGGTCTCCAGCGCTCAGAGCTCGGCCACCACCGTGACCTGAATCTGCCCGTCGTTGTTCGTCCGGGCTCCCCGATCCACGGCTCCGGCATCGTACTCATCCAGGAAGGTGAACCGGAGCCGAACCTGTTCGGTGAGCTCCAGGGAGAGGGTGTTTCGAGACGTGAGAGTGAAGTTTCCCAGCTCGCCGAAAATGGGCCTGTACCGGGTTTCGCTGGTCAGCTCCACCCGGCCGTCGGCCAATTCCCGCTCCAGCCGGAGCCGACTGGACCAGCGAGCGCGGGTCTCGGCCCCGGAACCGTCGGAGGCCTCGTCGTCTCGGCGGGGGATCGTGTGCTCCGCCAGGAGGGAAACCGAGAGATCGGCCCGGCCCTCATCGCTGCGGTGAAAGATGGCCTTCATCCCAACCCCGGTATCGTACCGAAGGCCGATCCGACGTTCGAGACTCTTTTCCACCGTCCCGGCCACGAACGGACTGAAGCGGCCGTCGGGCGCGAGGGTGATGTCCGTCCCTGCCCTCCAGGACCTCCGGTTGACGAAGGCCTGGCCATCGTCGTCGGTGGCCCGTCCGTAGTTGAAGCGAGCCTCCACTGCCGTGTCCATCCGTGGATGGGCTCGCTCCACCTCCCCCCGGGTGGTGAAAACGGCCTGGCTCCGGTTCCCGAAGAAGAGGCTCCCCCCCACCTCTCCCTCCGCGTCCCACTCCGTCTCGGCGTCCTGCGCCCCAAGGTGGGGTGACAGGATGGAACCCAGAAAAAAGACGAGGGGCAAGACGAATCGAGTGACCGGGTGGCGCATGAGCCGTTCCGAGGCGGGTGCTGAGTGCTGGAGGGTGAAAGAGGGGTACGTTGTCGGTGGAGATCGGCGAGAGGCCGGCCGACCCGTATGTAGCCGACCATCCCATCAGGCGAGTGGGGAAAGCTAGGCCCTGAAGGGCCCCAGGCAAAGGGCCTGGAGGCCCGGTGATGGGGACCCGGACGGGCCAAGCGCACGCCGCCCACCTCTCCCTCCTTGCCTCCCGCCATCCGGGGACAGAGGTTCCTCGGAAGTGGACCGTGGCACCGGCATCCCGATACGGTGCCCACAGAAGCGACGACGGGATCAGGAGGACCCACGCGTGTCCGATGTAGAAGAGCGGCACATCGGCGGCCTCACCGTCCAGATCGACCGGCTCCTCTGTGTGGGTTTCGGCGACTGTCTGGAGGAGGCCCCCGAGACCTTCGAGTTCGACGAGGAGGGGATCGCCACCTTCAAAGAGGAGGCGGGGGGAACGGAGCCCTCCGTGGTGGTGGAGGCGTGTCGAGCCTGCCCGGTGGACGCCCTCTCCGCCTTTGATCCGGACGGAGACCAGGTCGCACCGTGAAGGCGGTGGAGGATCGCCCATGAGGAAGATCCGGACATACAACGAGGTGGACCACGGGACGGGCTCTCAGCTCCTGGAACAGGTCCTGGAGCAACGGGCGCGCCTCCAGGAGCGCCTCGCCTCCGTGGGACGCGTGGTGGCGGTGGCCAGCGGGAAGGGGGGCGTAGGCAAGAGCGCGGTGACCGCCAACCTGGCCGGAGCCATGGCGGCACAGGGACTCAGGGTAGGAGTTCTGGACGCCGACCTGAACGGGCCCTCTCTCGCCCGCATGCTCCAGGTTCGGGGACCGCCCCTGGAGGACCGGGCCCATGGAGTGGTCCCGCCTACCAGTCCCCACGGGGTCAAGGTGTTTTCCATGGAGCTACTCCAGGGACAGGAGAATGCCCCCCTGCGGTGGAAGGAGCCCGAAACGGATACCTTCCTCTGGCAGAGCAGCATGGAGACCACCGCCCTTCGGGAGTTCCTGGCTGACGTGGAGTGGGGCGAGTTGGACTTCCTGCTGGTGGACGTCCCTCCGGGCACGGACAAGATCCGTCGGCTCCTGGAGCTGGTTCCCGACCCGCCGGTAGCTCTCATCGTCTCCACTCCAGCCGAGATCTCCCGTGCGGTGGTACTCCGCTCCATTGGCCTCATCCGGGAGGCGGAGGTCCCGGCGGCGGGTATCGTCGCCAACATGACGGAGTACCTCTGCCCGGACTGCGGACACCGGGGCACCCTCTTTCGTGGAGATGGGATCCGACGTCTCGCGGAGGAGTCCGGCCTCAACGTGTGGGCACGGATCCCCTTCGACCCCTCCTTGGGGGAGGAAACGGATGCGGGAGCCCCGCCGGCGGGAAGAGACCCGGAAGGTCTCATCGGCAGAGCGTTCGCCGGTCTGGTGGACCGGCTTCGCGAGGCTCCCGACGGAAGCGAACGAGGCCCCGGTGGGGAGGGGGATCCTGGGGCGGACGAGAGCCCCCGCACCGAGGAGCCGTCATGAAATTCCTTTGCCTCCCCTGCGACGAGGTGATGGAGTTCGCGGAGCGCCAGCTTCCCGGTGACGGGACTCTGGCGGCCGTCTTCGTGTGCGGAAGCTGCACCCGGGAGATGGCGCTCCTCACCAACCCCATGGAAACCCAGTTCGTGAGCTCCATGGGGGTGAAGATCGGGGGCCGGGAGGTGCCCGCTCAGGCCATGGAGGGAGTGCGAGGTGCGTTGGAGGGAGGATCCGAGACCGCGTTCCAGGAGCCGGAGGAACAGGACTCGGAGCGAGGGGACGACTCCGGCCATGGCACGCCGCCCGCCTCCGCCGGCTCAGCCCAGGGACCGTCCCCGGTGGAGTGGAGCCCGGAAGCCGTGGACCGCCTTCAGCGGGTCCCATCCTTCGTACGGGGGATGGTGAAACGGATCTACACCGACTACGCCCGGGAACGGGGGATCCGGACCCTCACCCCCGACGTCATGGACACGGCCCGGAAGGAACTCGGTCTGGAAGGAATGTAGGGCATGGAGGACGCCCGCAGCCGGAAGTTCCGACAAGCCGCCTTCGTGTACCTCCATGTAGGCCTCCTCTACCTCTTCGCCGTGTACGCCATCTACCAGGCCGGACACCTGCCGGAGGAGCGTGGGCCCGTCTGGCTCTGGCTCGGACTGGGAGCCGCCCTGCTCGGCGCCATCTTCTGGGGCCTCTGGAGCTGGCAGAACCCATGGTTCGCCCGAGTGATCTGGCTCCTCCACTCCCTCCGGCTCCCCGCGCTCATCGAGGGTGCGTTCTTCCCGGATGAGGAGGCCGCCCTCTCCCCCTCCTTCCACCTCACCGCTCTGGCGGTGGTCCTCATCAACCTCTGGATGCTCGCACGGGCGGGCTGGGATCTCTGAAGGACCCAGCGCGTCCCACGGTTCAGGGAGCCGGGGTCCATTACCGGTATCCTTCGGGACGGGTGGGGATATCGGAGCTCTCCGTGGAAGCGGGGCCCGGGGAGGTGCTGGCGGTAATCGGCCCGAACGGATCGGGGAAATCCACCCTCCTTCGCCTTCTGGCCACGGACCTTCGCCCCACCCAGGGGAAGCTCCACCTCCTGGGCACGCCAGCCTGGGAAGCCACGGCGCCACTCCGCCGGCGACTCGCGTGGGTGCCCGACGAACCCGTCCACCTGGACGCCCTCACCGGCAGGGAAAACGTGGAGTTCTTCT
>SKZC01000309.1 GCA_007127575.1 Gemmatimonadota bacterium | reverse complement strand
GGCCAGAGCCTCATCTTCAACGTCCGGGTGCCCGCCGACCCGTAAAGGACGCTTCAAACCGTCGAGCACGGCTCGAGCCGACCCCCCACCAGCGGGGGTCTCTCCTGGAAGCCGGGGGTGGGGAGCTCTTCCCCTCCCCCGGTTTCCTCGTTGATGCCCCTTGGACGCCCGGTTATGTTTGGACCGGCCCTGACTCCCGTGCGAAAGTGGCGGAACTGGTAGACGCGCGAGACTTAGGATCTCGTGGCCTTGGGCCGTGGGGGTTCGACTCCCCCCTTTCGCACTTCGCCTGAATGCAAGGACACCTGCTCGACTTATGGATATGGACACTTCAAAGCTCCAGGTTACCGTAACGGAAGGAGAGAACTGGAGGCGGACCCTGGAAATCACCGTACCTCACGAGGTGGTGGAGAAGAAGAAGAGGCAGGTGGCCGGCACCATGGCCTCCCAGGTGAAGCTCCCGGGCTTCCGGAAAGGCAAGATCCCCGCCAGCGTGGTGGAAAAGCGCTTCGGACCCACCCTCCGAAAGGAAACCGTGGATCAGGTGATCCAGGAGTCCTACCGGGAGGCCCTCGAGTTGGAATCCATCCGCCCCATCAGCGAGGGCCAGGTGGAGGACGTGGAGTACGACGGGGAGGAGGACCTCACCTTCCGAGTCAGCTTCGAGGTGGCCCCCCAGGTGGAGGTGGAGAAGGTGGAGGGGTTCACCGCCCGCCGCCCGAAGGTGGAGGTCACCGAGGACGGGGTCCAGAAGGTCTTGAACCGCCTGCGGTTCCAACAGGCGGCCTGGAAGCCGGTGGACGAGGGGCGACCGGAGGAATACGACCAGGTCCGGGTGAAGATCGCTCCGTTGGGCGAGGAAGAGGAGGAAGGGGAAGGGGAAGCCCGGGAATACGAGATCACCCTGGGGGAGGACGAAGCCATCCCCGATGTCGAGGAGGCGATCCAGTCCCTGGAGGTGGGAGAGACGGGCGACTTCACCATCCGCTTCCCTGACGACTTCCCCAACGAAGAGCGGCGTGGGGAGGAGGAGGAGCTCCGGATCACCCTGGAGGCTCGAAAGGTCCGGGAGCTTCCCGAGCTGGACGACGACTTCGCTCGCTCCGTGGGTGACTTCGAGACCATGGAGGAGCTCCGGGAGCGGGTGGAGCAGGACCTCCGGGAGGAGCTGGAGTCCGACGCGGAAGCGAAGGTGCGGGCCCAGCTCGTGGACCAGATCCTGGAAGCCAACCCCTTCCAGATTCCCATGTCCATGGTGGAGCAATACCTCCAGTCGTACCTGGGGGATACCGGGAAGGCCAGCCCTGAAGAAATTCGAAAGGCGACGGACTCGCTTAGACCCCAGGCGGAACGCGCGGTAAAGCGGGCGCTGGCCATCGACAAGATCGCCGAGAACCGGGACCTGACCGCCTCGGAAGAGGACGTGGACGACCGGATCCAGGAGATCGCCGAACAGAACGATGTGGATCCGGGGGAGGTCTACTCCCGACTCCAGAAGAGCGGTCGGCTGGAGGCGCTGGAGCGGGAGCTCACCGAGGAACGGGTCTTCCAGTTCCTCAAGGAGAACTCAACCATCGAAGACGAGAACTAGAGCGCGTCGTTGGAACCCCGACGCCCGGGGCCCCAACGGAGACCGAGCCTCAAACGAACCCACGAGGGAGACGAACCGGATTCATGCCCATCTATCCGCCGTATGTCATCGAGCGAACCAGCCGGGGGGAGCGGAGCTACGACATCTTCAGCCGGCTCCTCATGGATCGGATCGTGTTCCTGGGGAGCCCGGTGGACGACACGGTAGCCAACGTCATCGTGGCCCAGCTCCTCTTTCTGGACGCCGAGGACCCGGAGCGGGACATTTACCTCTATATCAACTCCCCGGGAGGGAGCGTCTACGCGGGCCTGGCCATCTATGACACGATCCGCCACCTTCGGGCTCCGGTGGCTACGTTCTGTGTGGGAATGGCCGCCTCCATGGGGGCGGTTCTGGTGGCGGCGGGGGAGAAAGGGAAGCGCAGCGCTCTTCCCAACTCCCGAATCATGATCCACCAGCCCTCCTCCGGGATGCAGGGGACGGCGGCGGACCTGGAGATCGCCGCCAAGGAGGTTCTGGACATCCGCGAACGGCTGAACCGGATCCTGGCGCTCCATACGGGACAGACCGTGGAAAAGATCGCCCAGGACGTGGACCGGGACCGTTTCATGAGCCCCGAGGAAGCGGAGGAGTACGGCCTCATCGATCGGGTTCTCACCGGAAAGGAGGACCCCAGGTCCGATGGCAAGCCCAAGGACAGCCACGAACGGGTGAGTGAGGGTGAGGAGGAAGAGTCCGGTGGACCGGAAGACTGACGGACGTCGGCCAAGGAGGCGATGATGGGAACCCGGGACAGGCACCTACGCTGCAGCTTCTGCGGGAAGTCCAAGGACAGCGTGAAGAAGTTCATCTCCGGTCCTTCCGTCTACATCTGCAACGAGTGCGTCTCCCTCTGTAACGAAATCCTGGCGGAAGAGGAGGACCGGGAAAGCACGGACTCCCAGGTCCCCACCCTGACTCCCGTGGAGATTAAAGAGACCCTGGACGAGTACGTCATCGGACAGGAGCAGGCGAAGCGCACCCTCTCGGTGGCGGTCTACAACCACTACAAGAGGGTGAACCACCAGGGAGTGCTTGACGATGTGGAGATCGAGAAGGCGAACATCCTCCTCATCGGAAGCACCGGTGTGGGAAAAACCCTCCTGGCCCAGACTCTGGCCCGCATCCTGAACGTCCCGTTCACCATCGCCGACGCCACCACCCTCACCGAGGCGGGATACGTGGGGGAGGATGTGGAGAACATCCTGGTACGGCTACTGCAAGCCAGCGACTACAACGTCACGGACTGCGAGCGCGGCATCGTCTACATCGACGAGCTGGACAAGATCGCCCGGAAGTCCGAGAACCCCTCCATCACCCGGGACGTCTCGGGCGAGGGGGTGCAGCAGGCCCTCCTGAAGATCCTGGAGGGCACGGTGGCCTCCGTCCCCCCTCAGGGCGGCCGGAAGCATCCGCAACAGGAGTACATCCAGATCAACACCCGGAACATCCTCTTCATCTGCGGGGGCGCCTTCGACGGCCTGGAGAAGATCGTGGAGTCCAGGATCGGGAAGCGACGGATCGGATTCCTGGGGGATGGTGAGGCGAAGGAAACCGCACCGGAGGAGTCCGCCGAGGTGGATCTCATGGCCCATGTGGAACCCGAAGACCTCCAGCGCTTCGGGCTCATCCCGGAGCTGGTGGGGCGCCTTCCGGTGACGGTGAACCTGGACGAACTGGACGAGGAGGCCCTGGTCCAGATCCTCCAGGAACCCAAGAACGCTCTGGTGAAGCAGTACCGGAAGATGTTCGAGCTGGAAGGGATCGGGCTCACCTTCGATCCCGGCGCCCTCAAGGCCATCGCGCGGAAGGCCATGGACCGGGGCACCGGTGCCCGGGGCCTCCGAGCCGTCATCGAGGGAATCGTGCGGGACGTGATGTTCGAGATCCCATCCCGCCAGGACGTCCGGGAGGTGGTGGTCACCCCGGAGTGTGTGGACCAAGGGGTCCCTCCCCTTCTGGTACATCATCCTGAGGAGAAAAAGAAGGAGGCGTGAGCGCCCCCTCCTGGGACCGGCTTCCCGTCCTGGCTCTCCGGGACCTGGTTTTCTTTCCACACATGGTCCTCCCCCTCCTGGTTGGGCGGACCCGTTCCCTCAACGCCTTGGCGGAAGCCCGGACCGAAGAAGGCCTTCTGGCCGTGGTAGCCCAGAAGGACCCGGAGGTGGACGAGCCCGTGGCGGCGGACCTTCACCGGACGGGCACCCTGGTGCGAGTGTTGGAGGTCTCCCCCTTGGACGACGGTACCCACCGGGCCGTCTTCGAAGGACTCCACCGGATCCAGGTGGAACGGTTCATCCCTTCGTCCCGAACGTTTCGCGGTGCAGCGCGTCGCTGGGATCCCTTCCCCCTCCCCGATGAGGGGGAAGGCCGCGTCCTGCTCCGTCGGGTGGAGCGGCTCTTTCAGGAGTACGCTCGCCTCCACGATCAGATTCCCGGGGAGGTGGCCGACACCCTTCTCCGAGTGGAGGACCCGGAGCGAGAGCTGAACCTCCTGGCCGGCCACCTCCTGGTGCCCACCACCGAAAAGCAGCGGCTTCTGGAATCCGAAGGAGTCGCCGAAGGGCTCCGGAGGGTGGAGGAGCTCCTGGGCCGTGAGCTGGAGGTGATCCGGATCGAGGAGGAGCTGGACCACCGGATTCGCCATCAGATGGATGAGGACCGCCGGCGATTTTACCTCCAGGAGCAATTGAAGGCCATCCACGAGGAGCTGGGTGGAGAGGCTCAGGGGGAGTGGGGAGAGCTGGAAGAGTCGGTGACCCAGACCCACCTCCCCGACCACGCCCGGGAGCGGGCGGAGCGGGAGCTGAGTCGTCTTCGGAAGATGAATCCGGCGGCCCCCGAAGCCGCTGTCATCCGAACCTACCTGGACTGGATCCTCTCTCTGCCCTGGTCGACCCGGACCCCGGACAATCCGGACGTCAGCAGGGCCGAGGAGGTACTGGAGGAGGAGCACCACGGGCTGGAGGAGGTCAAGGACCGGATCCTGGAGTACATCGCCGTGCTCTCCTTGGTCCGGGAGCTCAAGGGGCCGATCCTCTGCCTCGTGGGCCCTCCGGGAGTTGGAAAGACCTCTCTGGGCCGGAGCATCGCACGGGCGCTGGGGAGGGAGTTCGTCCGGGTGAGCCTGGGCGGAATCCGAGACGAGGCGGAAATCCGGGGCCACCGCCGGACGTACGTAGGAGCACTTCCCGGCCGGATCCTCCAGGGGATGCGGCGAAGCGGGTCCAGGAATCCCGTCTTCCTCCTGGACGAGGTGGACAAGGTCTCCCACGACGGACACGGCGATCCAGGGGCAGCTCTTCTGGAGGTTCTGGATCCGGAACAGAACCGGACGTTCACGGACCACTACCTGGAGCTGGAGTTCGACCTCACCTCCGTCCTCTTCGTGGCCACCGCCAACACCCTGGCCGGGATCCCCGAGCCGCTCCGAGACCGGATGGAAGTGATTCGGATCCCGGGGTATCTGGACACGGAAAAGCGGGAGATCGTCAGGAGGTTCCTCCTTCCCCGCCAGGTGGAGAGGCACGGTCTGCCTCCGGCGGCGCTGGAGCTCACACCCGAGGCGATCCAGACCCTGATCCAGGAGTATACCCGAGAAGCCGGTGTTCGGGAGCTGGAGCGCTCCATATCGAAGTTGGCTCGGAAGGTAGCCCGACGCATCGCCTCCGGCCGGGCCGGCGCCGGGGAAGAAGAAGCCACCTCCCACCTGACTCCCGGGGATGTCCGGACACTTTTAGGCCCTCCTCCCTTCCGGAAAGATGGGGACGTGGAGGGGGACGAGCGGGTGGGGATTGCCAACGGGCTGGCCTGGACTCCAGCAGGAGGGGCCGTGCTGGAAGTGGAGGTGGTGGTGGTTCCCGGATCGGGACGGATCCAGCTCACCGGGACCCTGGGGGACGTCATGAAGGAATCGGCGGTGGCGGCCCTCACCTTCGCCCGCTCTCGGGCGGCCGAACTGGGGCTGGAGGGGCGTTTCCACGAGGAGGCCGACGTGCACATTCACATTCCCGAGGGAGCCACCCCCAAGGACGGACCGTCGGCAGGCCTCACCATGGCGGTGGGGCTCATCTCATCCCTCACCGGCCGCCCCACCCGCACCGATACGGCCATGACGGGCGAAATCACGCTCCGGGGCCGTGTCCTTCCCGTGGGGGGAATCCGGGAGAAGGCGGTGGCCGCCGTTCGAGCAGGGCTTGGGACCTTCCTCCTTCCTCAGGGGAACGAAGGAGAGCTGGAGCGGCTTCCTGCAGAGGTACGGAACCGACTGGAATTCGTCCCGGTGCGTACGGTAGACGAGGCGCTGGAGCTCACCCTCATCCGCCGCCCCGGCCTGGAGGTTGACGCGCCCCCGGGCAAGGACCTCTTCGGGGGGTCCAGCGACGCCGGCGTCCGGATCTCACAGTGACGGAGGAGGGTCGAATGAAGATCCGCAGCGTAGAGTTTCTGGGCTCGGTGGTGGACCCGAAGGCCACCCTTCCAGACGACGGCCTACCACAGATCGCCTTTTCCGGGCGCTCCAACGTAGGGAAGTCGTCCCTGATCAACACCATTCTCCGACGGACCCGAAAGAAGCTAGCCCACGTCTCGGCCCAGCCGGGGAAGACCCGGACGTTGAACTTCTTTCGAGTGAATGACGCGTTCATTCTGGTGGATCTACCCGGCTACGGGTACGCCAAGGTCCCGGCGGCGGTGAGAGAGGGATGGAAGACCCTGGTGGAGGGCTATCTCAGCCGAGAAGACGGACCGGTGGCCGCCGTCCACCTGGTGGACGCCCGGCGGGGGGCCATGGATCAGGACCGGCAGATGCTGGAGTACCTGGCGCACCTGGGACTTCCCGTCCTCCTGGTGGTCACCAAGTTCGACAAACTGACCCGGTCCGAGCGGAAGGGGAAGTCCCGTGAGCTGGCGGAAGAGCTGGGGTTGGACCCCACCCAGGTGCTGGCGTTCTCCTCCAAGTCCGGCGAAGGTCGGGAGGACCTCCTGGGGGCGTTGCAGGGCCTCCTGGCCGAGCTCGGGGGGGTGAAATCCTGATGGGCTCCGTCCACCGTAGGCACCGATGGCTCGTTCTCACCGCCCTCTTCTGGCTCCTGGCCGGCTGCGGGCTCCTCTTCCGCGGGGCCCCTCCCGGCGTCCAGGACGGGGCACAGGAGGAAGCCTCGGAGAGCCGGGACGAGGAGCCCCTGCCACCCGGCTTCGGAACCCTCCGCCAAGACGATGTCACCGTGACGCTCCTGCGGCCGGACATGCAGATCAAGGTCACGCCACTGGCCGAAAGCATCACCCGGGTCACGGCCCCTGACACCTATGAGCGGCTGGCCAGCCTGGCCCGGGCACACCGGGAGACGATGGAGCGGCGAAATCCGGGGCTGCGAGAAGCCGAACTCTTCCTCGTCTCCCTCTTCAGCGAGCTCCCGGACGTGGCCTTCGAACCCGAGGATCTGAATCTCGTGAGCCGGGGATTCCGCTACCGACCTCTTGCCATCGTGCCGGTGACCCCTGGGTGGGTGAGCCGACGGCTACAGCCCCGGAGGACGGAGATGGCAGTGTACGCCTTCGACCCGGGGCTGGATCTGGAAACGGACCTGGAGGTGGAGTATCGGGAGACCCGAAGCCGGAGCTGGGACGGGATCCTCCCCCAGGTGGAAGCGGAGCGGGCGCGGGCGCGCTCCCGGGCGGGGTTGAGCGCGTACTGAGGGACGCGATCAGACGTCCAGATCGAACTTCCGGATCTTCCGGTACAACGTCCGCTCGCCGATCCCCAGGACCTCCGCCGCTTCCCGGCGGTTTCCTCCGGTCTGGCGAAGGACCGCCAGGATGGCCTCCCGCTCCAGGTCCTCCATGGTCATCCCGGGGCGATAGACCACCTCCCCCGACTCTTCTTCCTCGTCATGCTCTTCC